>NZ_JBSGGG010000042.1:0-79915 GCF_053603795.1 Nocardia sp. NPDC004123 | reverse complement strand
AGAATCGGAACCAAATTTCAAAATTTGGCACTGACATTCATCGACACACTATTGAGTTCTCAAAGAACACACGCACACACGATCTCCCGGGCTCTTAGTCCCGCTCGATCGTGAGGCAACTTTTACAGCTTAGCCCCGTCCGCACAGCAGAACCAAATCCGCTGGTTGGCTGGGAGCTAGTGTGATCATCAGGCGAAGCTCGTCTCACCGGAGTCGGTGTCCGTGTCGCTCTGACCTGGAATAAGTTACGTGTTGGTTGTTCGCATGTCAAATCGCCTGTTCAGGACGGGTTTTCGCGAACCCGTCCCGACACCGGCTGTTCAGTCCGCGGTTCCGACGCGTTCGATCCGCGCTCCGAGCGAGCGCAGGTTCTCCACGAAATCCGGGTAGCCACGGTCGATGTGGAAGACATCGTGGACCTCGGTGACACCGTCGGCGACCAGACCCGCGAGCACCAGACCCGCGCCGGCGCGAATGTCCGACGACCACACCGGCGCCGAGGACAGTCGCGGAATCCCCCGCACCACAGCGTGATGCCCGTCGGTGCGGGCATCCGCGCCCAGGCGGATCATCTCTTCGACGAAGCGGAAGCGCGCTTCGAAAATGTTCTCGGTGATCATCGAAGTGCCGTCGGCGATCGCGGCCAGGCCGATGGCCATCGGCTGCAGATCGGTCGGGAACCCGGGGAACGGCAGGGTCGAGAAGTTCACGGCGCGAGGGCGATCCGCCTGCACCACGCGAAAACCATCCGGTTCGAACGAGATTCGCGCGCCCGCGGAGCGCAGCTTGTCCAGCACCAGGGACAGGTGCTTGGGGTTGATGCCGGTCACCCGCACGTCGCCGGTGGTCATGGCGGCGGCGATACCCCAGGTCGCGGCGACGATGCGATCGCCGATCACCCGGTGGGTGGTCGGCGAGAGCTTGTCCACGCCCTCGATGGTCAGCACCGAGGTGCCCGCGCCGGAGATCTTCGCGCCCATCCGCGCCAGCATGTTGCAGAGATCCACGATCTCCGGTTCCCGCGCGGCATTGTCGATGACCGTCTCCCCCTCGGCCAGCACCGCGGCCA
This sequence comes from Nocardia sp. NPDC004123, assembly GCF_053603795.1. Lineage (NCBI taxonomy): Bacteria > Bacillati > Actinomycetota > Actinomycetes > Mycobacteriales > Nocardiaceae > Nocardia > Nocardia sp. NPDC004123. The sequence continues at coordinate 78,846 of NZ_JBSGGG010000042.1, read as the reverse complement.
TCAGGATGTTCTCGGTCGCGCCGACCGACGGGAAGTCCAGGCGAATCCGGGCGCCCTGCAGCTCCTCCGCGCGCGCCACCAGGCAGCCGTGCTCGATCTCGGAGGTCGCGCCCAGCAGTCGCAGACCGGCCTGATGCATATCCAGCGGGCGCGAACCGATGGCATCACCGCCCGGGAGCGCCACCACGGCCCGCTTGCAGCGCGCCATCAGCGGACCCAGCACACACACCGAGGCACGGAACTGGGTGACGGCCGGGAAGTCCGCGTGGTATTTCGGTTCCGGCGGCGTCGCGATGGTCACGGTTTCGTGGTCGACGGTGACGTCACATCCGAGACCGCGCAGCACCTCGGCCATGAGCGGCACGTCGAGGATGTCCGGGCAGTTCGTGATGGTGGTCGTCCCCTCGGCCAGCAACGCGGCGGCCATCAGCTTGAGGACGCTGTTCTTCGCGCCGCCTACCGCGACCTCACCGACGAGCCTGCTGCCCCCGGTCACCAGAAACCGTTCACTCACGGGGGTCAGCCTAGTGGTCCTCTCTCGCGCTCGCGGCGTCTCCGCCCGGCCGCCAAAGTATGTCGCCGTCCGGATTGGCGACCCGGCCGAGGATGAACAGCAGGTCGGACAAGCGGTTGAGGTATTTGGCGGGCAGCGCGTTCGTGTCGTCCGGGTGCGCCGCGACCGCGGCCCACGCCGAACGCTCGGCGCGTCGCGCCACGGTGCGGGCGGTGTGCAGCAGTGCCGCCAGCGGTGTACCACCGGGCAGGATGAACGAATTCAACGGCGCCAGAGGCTCATTGAACTCGTCGCACCACTTCTCGAGGCGGTCGATGTAGACCTGGGTGATGCGCAGCGGCGGGTACTTGGGCTCCGCGACGACGGGCGTGGACAGGTCCGCGCCGGCGTCGAACAAATCGTTCTGGATGGAGCGCAGCACACCGAGCATCCGCTCGTCCGGCTGCCCGAGCGCGATGGCGACACCCAGTGCGGCATTGGTTTCGTCACAGTCGGCGTAGGCGATCAGCCGCGGGTCGGTCTTGTCCACCCGCGAGAAATCGCTCAGCCCCGTGGTGCCGTCGTCGCCGGTCCGCGTGTAGATCCGCGTCAAGTGAACGCTCACAGGGTCACACTATCCGGCGCGGCGGCGGCGAATTCGCTCGGAGGGCCTGGATTCCACCCAGGAGAGGAAGGCGGCCATCGCGCCGCGGTCGAGTGCCAGCTCGTAGCTGCCGTCACCGTCGGAGACCTGGACGATGACCTCATCGGTCATGATGTCGTACTCGTCGTCCTGCGGGGACCGCCGCGGGCCCACCTCGATGGCGAGCCGGCGCATGGTGGAGTCCGGGCCGAGCTTGAGGCTGGAGAGTTTGTAGAAGAGGAGCGTGTCCTCGTCGTAACGGATCAGGCCGTGCCGCCAGCCCCCGCCGTGGCCGCGGGCGGGCAGCACGCGCAGCAGGGCGGCGGTTCCGCCGCGGCGCAGCATCACCAGGCGATATGTCGAGGCCAGGGCCAGGCCGACAAGCAGCAACACCAGAATGATCAGAAGCCACATCCCGGTTTGCAATGCCGCTCCGTCCCTTCACATCCGCGTTGCTGTCGATCACTGACCGGCCGACGGCCGGGCCCCGCTTTCGGTCGATAGTAGCGACCGCGGAAAGACGAAGTCCGGCCATCCACCGAATGTGACATATGCGCTGATCAGCAGGGTGCAGAAGATATATCCGCCCAGAGCGGACAGCTCACCGTAAAAGCACCGGTTTGCCGATGTAGGTCGAGCTGTCGACCTCGGCCGCCACGAACGAGCGCGCCTGGGCGTAACCGCCGCGCCCGCGTTCACCGCGAAGGTGTCGTCCGGCCAGCTGACGCCGACGTGCGGGCCGGGAACCTTGTTGCAGCCCCGAGGTCGGGACAATGTTGCCGAGCAGATTGTGGCAATGGCGCCGAGCGGGTTGTTCTGAGTCATGTCGGTCGCCTCCCCCGCCGCCGTTCATTCCGCCGATATCCACCTGGCAGCCGACCACGGAGCCGGTGTGCATCGTGGCGCGAGGGCCGAAAACATTCGAATAGCCGGTACTTTGCCCAACGCTTCAGATCACATCCGGAGACCGGCGAAAGCCTTGAGCCACGTTGGGTAACCAAGGTCTCAATTGCGGCACAACGTATCCGAAAACCTCGGCCGCTTACCAGCTCCCGGCGGCAAGAGCCGAACGCGCGACCCGCTGAGCGGGATCAGCAATGGCCGTAAACTGGAACACGTTCTTATGCTCCGGACAATTGGGATGTCTTGGAAGGAGATTCCGTGGAAATTACCGCTGCGGTGGCCCGGGGAGCGGACGTGCCGTTCTCGATGGAGACCCTCACCCTGGAGGAACCGCGACAGGGCGAGGTGCTGGTGCGCATCGTCGCGTCCGGGGTCTGCCACACCGACCTGGTCACCAAGGGCGTGTTTCCCGCCGATTTGCCGATCGTGCTCGGCCACGAGGGCGCCGGGATCGTCGAGCAGATTGGCTCGGAGGTAACCGGAATCGAAGTCGGTGACCACGTGCTGCTCACCTATGCCAGTTGTGGAACCTGTTCGCGATGCGCCAACGGGCTTCCGCCCTATTGCGAGAATTTCGTCATTCTGAACACCTCGGGCGGACGCGCGGATTTCACATCGCCGCTGAGCAGTAATGGCGAACGCGTGATGGGCGCGTTCTTCGGGCAATCGAGTTTCGCCACCCACGCACTGGTGCCGGCGCGCAGTGTCGTGGTGGTCGACAAGGACGTGGACCTGGTGGCCGCCTCCCCGTTCGGGTGCGGTGTGCAGACCGGTGCGGGCGCGGTCGCCAATGTCATGAAGCCGGGGCCGAACGACTCGCTGGCCATCTTCGGCGTCGGCGGCGTGGGGATGGCGGCCCTCATGGCGGCCCGTGCCATCGGCGCGGGAACCATTGTCGCCATTGACCTTTCCGCCGATCGGCTGGCTGTGGCCAAGGAACTCGGCGCGGACGTCACCATCGACGGCGCGGCCGAGGACGTGGTGGCGCAGATCGTCGCGGCGACCAACGGCGGCGCGAACTTCGCGCTCGACACGACCGCCCTCAATGCCGTCATCGCCAAGGGCCTCGAGGCGTTGGCCCCCATGGGCACTCTCGTGCTCGTCGGGCTGGGCGAGGCCAGCATGGACCTCGAAATCGGCCACCTCACCGGCAACGGCAAGGCCGTCCGGGGCTGCATCGAGGGCAGTGGCGATCCGCAGCAATTCATTCCGCAACTGCTGCGGTGGCATGCCGAAGGCAAGTTCCCGATCGAGAAGATCAGCAAGACCTACGCCTTCACCGATATCGACACCGCGGTCGCGGACGCCCACCACGGCACCACGATCAAGCCCATTCTCACCTTCCGGTGAGAACGACATCCTCGCGCCCCGCTGGTGCCGGGCGCGAGTGCGGGTCGGTGTGAACGCGAAAAAGCGGCGGCCCCAGGGATCTTCCCTGGGACCGCCGCATTCGGTTTCCGGGCCGGAAGGCTAGGCAGACGCCGCCTTCTCGACCGCCCGCAGCTGGCCCTGTGCCTTGGCCAGCGCGGCCGGGCTCGCATCCGGGTCGGCGACAACGGCCTTGGCGGCCGCCTCGTCGATATCGAAGGCGAAATCGGCGGATTCGGCCAGCACGCGCACCGAAGTGGCGGTGACCGAGAAGAACCCGCCGTGCACGGCCACGACCACACGCTCGTCGTCGTCGGACACGATGGTCACGGTGCCGGCCTCGACCAGCTGCCCGAGCAGCGGTTCGTGGCCGGCCAGGATGCCGATCTCACCCTCCGTGGTCTGAGCCGAGACGAACTTCGCCCGGCCCGACCACAGCAGCCGCTCGACGGCGACCAGATCAACTGACATATCCGCCATGGTGGACTACTTCCCGGCGATCTTCTTCGCAGCAGCCTCGACGTCGTCCAGGCCACCGCAGGAGTTGAACGCCTGCTCCGGCAGGTGGTCGAACTCGCCCTTGCAGACCCGATCGAAGTCGTCGATGGTCTGCTCCAGCGGCACGACGGAACCCTCCTGGCCGGTGAACTTCTCGGCCACGATGAAGTTCTGGCCCAGGAACTTCTCCAGGCGACGGGCGCGACCGACGAGGACCTTGTCCTCTTCGGAGAGCTCGTCCATACCCAGAATCGCGATGATGTCCTGGAGTTCCTTGTACTTCTGCAGGATTCGCTTGACCTCGTTGGCCACCCGGAAGTGACGCTCGCCGACGATCGATGCCTCGAGGATTCGCGAGGTCGACGACAGCGGGTCGACGGCCGGGTAGATGCCCTTCTGCGAAATCGGACGCGACAGCTCGGTGGTGGCGTCCAGGTGCGCGAAGGTGGTGGCCGGCGCGGGGTCGGTGTAGTCGTCCGCGGGCACGTAGATCGCCTGCATCGAGGTGATCGAGCGGCCACGGGTCGAGGTGATGCGCTCCTGCAGCTGACCCATCTCGTCCGCCAGGGTCGGCTGGTAACCGACGGCCGAAGGCATACGACCCAGCAGGGTCGAGACCTCGGAACCGGCCTGGGTGAAGCGGAAGATGTTGTCGATGAACAGCAGAACGTCCTGGTTCTGCACGTCGCGGAAGTACTCGGCCATGGTCAGGGCCGAGAGGGCGACGCGCATACGCGTCCCCGGCGGCTCGTCCATCTGGCCGAAGACGAGGGCGGTGTCCTGGAGGACGCCCATCTCTTCCATTTCCAGGTGCAGGTCGGTGCCCTCACGGGTGCGCTCACCGACGCCCGCGAACACGGACGTACCGGAGAACTCACGCGCGATACGGGTGATCATCTCCTGGATCAGCACGGTCTTGCCGACACCGGCACCACCGAACAGACCGATCTTGCCACCCTTCACGTACGGGGTGAGCAGGTCGATGACCTTGATGCCCGTCTCCAGGATCTCGGTCTTGCCCTCGAGCTGGTCGAAGGCGGGCGGCTGGCGGTGGATGCCCCACTGCTCGCCGTCGCGGCCCAGGCCGGGGGTGTCGAGGCAGTCGCCGAGCGCGTTGAACACGTGGCCCTTGACGACGTCACCGACGGGCACCGAGATCGGCTTGCCGGTGTCGCGCACCTCGGCGCCACGGATCAGACCGTCGGTCGGCTGCATCGAGATGGTGCGAACGATGTTGTCGCCCAGGTGCTGCGCGACCTCGAGGGTCAGGGTCTTGGCCACGGACGCGAGCGCGATGTCCACGTTCAGGGCGTTGTACAGGTCGGGAATGGAACCGCGCGGGAACTCGACGTCCACGACGGGTCCGATGACGCGGGCGACACGGCCTGTGCCGACCCGGGTTTCAGTAGCTGCGGTCATTGGTTCTCTTCCTGGGCCTTAGTCGCGGTCCGAGCTCGACGCCAGCGCGTTGGCGCCACCGACGATTTCCGTGATTTCCTGCGTAATCTGTGCCTGGCGCAACGAGTTCGCGGTCCGGGTCAGCGAGTTGACCAGTTCCGTGGCGTTGTCCGTCGCGGCCTTCATGGCGGTGCGGCGCGCAGCCGACTCCGATGCCGCCGCCTCGAGCAGCGACGAGTAGATCCGAGTGTTGACGTACTTCGGCAGCAGCGCGCCCAGCAGGCGATCCGCGTCCGGCTCGAACTCGTACTGGGCGACCGGCTCCGAGACTCCGTCGGTGAAGCTGTCCGGACCGATCTCGAAGTTCTCGTCCACGAACGTCACCTGGATCGGCGCCAGGCGACGCACCTCCGGCTGCTGCGACAGCATCGACACGAAACGCGTGTAGACGATGTGCAGTTCGTCGACGCCGGCCATGGTGCCGGCTCCGTTCGGGGACGCCACCTCACCGTCGGATCCGGCCATGAACGCCTCGACCAGGTGGTTGCACGCGGCGGACGCGTCCACGTAGTTCGGCTGCTGGGAGAAGCCCAGCCAGGAACCGTTCACGGTGCGACGGCGGAAGGTGTAGTACGTCAGGCCCTTCGCGCCCATCACGTACAGCACCGGCTCCTTGCCCTCGGTGCGCAGCGTGGTCATGAGCTCCTCGGCGCGCTTGAGCACGTTGGAGTTGTAACCACCGCACATACCGCGGTCGGAGGTGATGACCAGAACCGCTGCGCGGCGCGGGTTCTCACGCTCGGTGAGCAGCGGGTGGTTGAGATTCCCACTGGCGCTCGCCAATTCGGCGAGCACCTTGGTGATCTCCTCCGCGTAGGGCTTGGCGGCGGCAACGCGGGCCTGCGCCTTGCTGATTCGCGAGGTCGCGATCAGTTCCTGCGCCTTGGTGATCTTCTTGATCGAGCTCACGGAACGAATACGGGAGCGAAGTTCACGCACGCTTGGCATTAGCGGTTCACACTCCCTTCATTCGTCGATTCGGTCATTCGCATGTGCTCGTCTCGATTACTTCTCGACGTGCTTGCGGGTGACGGAAAGAGACTCGACCTCTTCGTGGTCCAGCTGGCCGGCCTCGGCCTCGACGACGCGGGTGCCGTCGGACGCCAGGAAGCCCTGCTTGAACTTGTCGGTCGCGGCCTTGATGGCGTCGGCGGCCTCGCCCTCGAGCACCTTGGCGCCGCCCTGCAGGGCGTCGAAGGAGGACTGCACGGTGGCGTGCAGGCTCTCCAGCAGCTCGGCGTTGAAGCGGCGGATGTCGCCGACCGGGACGGAGTCGTAGTAGCCGCCGTCCACCAGGAACAGCGAAACGACCTGGTCCTCAACCGAAACCGGGGCGTACTGGTCCTGCTTGAGCAGCTCGACCCAGCGCGCGCCACGCTCCAGCTGGGCCAGCGAGGCGGCATCCAGGTCGGAGGCGAAGGCGGAGAACGCCTCGAGCTCACGGTAGGAGGCCAGCTCCAGACGCAGCGAACCGGAGACCTTCTTCATGGCCTTGGTCTGCGCGGCACCACCGACTCGGGACACCGAGATACCGACGTTGATGGCCGGGCGGACACCCTTGTTGAAGAGGTCCGACTCCAGGAACACCTGGCCGTCGGTGATGGAGATGACGTTGGTCGGGATGAACGCCGAGACGTCGTTGGCCTTGGTCTCGATGATCGGCAGACCGGTCATCGAGCCCGCGCCCAGCTCGTCGGACAGCTTCGCGCAACGCTCCAGCAGACGCGAGTGCAGGTAGAAGACGTCACCCGGGTACGCCTCGCGGCCCGGCGGGCGACGCAGCAGCAGCGAGATGGCGCGGTAGGCCTCGGCCTGCTTGGACAGGTCGTCGAACACGATCAGGACGTGCTTGCCCTGGTACATCCAGTGCTGGCCGAGGGCCGAACCGGTGTAGGGGGCCAGCCACTTGAAGCCGGCGGAGTCCGACGCGGGCGCCGCGACGATGGTGGTGTACTCCATCGCGCCGTGCGCCTCGAGCGCGGACTTCACACCCGCGATGGTGGAGCCCTTCTGGCCGATCGCGACGTAGATGCAGCGCACCTGCTTCGACGGATCGCCGGTGGCCCAGTTGGCCTTCTGGTTGATGATGGCGTCGATGCAGACCGCGGTCTTACCGGTCTTACGGTCGCCGATGACGAGCTGACGCTGGCCGCGGCCGATGGCGGTCAGGGCGTCGATGGCGGTGATGCCGGTGGCCATGGGCTCACCGACCGGCTGACGCTCCAGCACGGTCGCGGCCTGCAGCTCGAGCACGCGACGCTCGTCGGCCTCGATCTCGCCCAGGCCGTCGATCGGCGCGCCCAGCGGGTCGATGACGCGGCCGAGGAACTTGTCGCCCACGGGAACCGAGAGCACATCGCCGGTGCGGCGGACCTGCTGGCCCTCTTCGATGGTGTCGAACTCACCCAGGATGACGGCACCGATCTCGGTGTCCTCCAGGTTCAGCGCCACGCCGAGGACGCCGCCCGGGAACTCCAGCAGCTCGTTGGCCATCGCGGACGGCAGGCCGCTGATGTGGGCGATACCGTCGCCGGTGTCGGTGACGACACCGACCTCTTCGATGGAGGTCTCGGGGGTGTAGCTCTGGGTGTAGCTCTCGATCGCGCTACGGATCTCATCGGGGGAGATCGTCAGCTCCGCCATGTTCTTCCTGCTCTCGCTGTGGTCTCGAATGTCGGTGTGTTGGTGCCTCGCCGGCAAGCCGGCAGTGCTGCGCAGTTGGCGTTCGTGTCTCAGGCGAGAGACTGACGCAAGCGCTGGAGGCGGCCGACGGCGCTGCCGTCGATCAGGTCGTCGCCGACGCGCACGACGACGCCGGCCAGCAGGCTCGGGTCCTCCTGCACGTGCACCGTGACGGGCTTGTCGTAGATGCGCTGCAGCGAAGCCGCCAGGTGCTCGCGCTGCTGCGGCGTCAGGGCCACCGCGGCACGGACGTGCGCCACGATCTGCTCCCGGAGCGAAGCCGCCAGGTCGGACAGCTCGTCGATGGCCGCGCCGGCATCGCCCTGGTGGCGCAGCACGGCCTGCTCGGCCAGCTGCAGGGTGATGGCCTCGACCTTGCCCGCGAGCAGGCGCTGCACCAGGGCGAGCTTGGCTTCCGCCGGCTTGCCGTGGTCCTGCAACGCCTGCTCCAGGTCCGGGTTGTCGTCGATGATCCGGGCCAGCCGGAACAGCTCGTCCTCGACGGCGTCCAGGCGGCCACGCTCCTCCGCGGCGCGCAGCAGCGCTTCGCGGCCGAGCAGGACCAGCGTGTTGACCAGATCGCGGGCCCGTGACCAGTCCTGGGCCACCGCCGTGGTCAGCACGGCCAGGGTGGTGCCGCTGATCTTGCCGCCGAAGACGCGTTCGGCCAGCTCGGCGCGCGCCGAACTCGACACCGACTTATCCGCGAGCGCCACACGCAGCGAACGCTGGTCGTCGAGGACGGCGACAACGGCGAACAGTTCCGACCCCGTAGTAGCCGCGACGGTGTCGCTACCGGTCAGAGCGGCCCGAAGAGCTTCCCGCGCACGGGAACTCGCCTCGCGGCTCGCTGCGTACATGCTTCCCACTTTCGCGTCGTTACCTTCCGACCCCGATGCCGGCGTTCGCGTCCAGTTCCGCCAGGAACCGGTCGATCGACGCCGCCTGCTTGGCCTCATCGGCCACCGACTGACCGATGATCTTCTCGGCCAGGTCGACCGCGGTACGGCCCAGCTCGGACCGCAGCTCGGTCACGATCTGCTGGCGCTGTGCCTCCAGCTGCGAGTGACCGGCGGCCACGATGCGGTCGGCCTCGGCCTGCGCATCGGTACGCATCTGCGACAGGATGGCCGCACCCTGGGTGCGGGCTTCCTCACGGATACGGGCAGCCTCGAGGCGAGCCTCGGCCAGCTGCTCCTGGTACTGCTGCAGGGTGGCTTGCGCCTCGGCCTGGACGGCCTCGGCCTTGGCGATACCGCCCTCGATCTTCTCGGAACGCTCGTCGAGCACCTTGGTCAGGCGCGGGACGACGTACTTGGCGAAGACAAAGGCGATAACGATGAAGACGACCGCAGACCAGAAAATGTCATACGGCTCCGGGATGAGGGGGTTCACGTCGGAAGACCCCTCAGCCGCGAGCAGATAGGTGCTGTTCATCGTTGATTCCTAGTCTTTGGCCGGAATCAGAAAATGAAGCCGGCGACGAGACCGATCAGCGCCAGGGCCTCGGTGAACGCGATACCCAGGAACATGTTGGTCCGGATGGTGCCCTGCAGCTCGGGCTGGCGGGCGATGCCCTCGATGGCCTTACCGACGACGATGCCAACACCGATGCCGGGACCGATCGCAGCGAGGCCGTAACCGATGGCGCCGAAGCCCTTGGACTTGGACTCGGCAACTTCAGCAGCCAGGTACGAGAGGGTGCTCATGTGTGTTTCATTCCCTTTCTGTCGCCCACCCGCCGGGCGGCGTGGAAGGCAGGTTTGTGATGTTGGTGCGGTCGGTCAGTGAGAGTCGGCGTGCTGCGCCAGACCGATGTAGACAGCGGTCAGCAGCGCGAACACGTACGCCTGCAGGAAAACCACCAGCAGCTCGAAGAGGGTGAAGCCGAAGCCCGCGAGCAGCGAGAACGGCGAGAACACCTTCATCCAGGAGACGGCATCGAACAGGAAGAACTGGGTGGCACTGAAGAACAGCACCAACATGATGTGGCCTGCCAGCATGTTCGCCATGAGACGGACTGTCAGCGTGAACGGGCGCAGCACGAAGGTCGAGATGAACTCGATCGGGATCAGCAGCACGTGCAGCGCGGGCGGCACATTCGGCACCACGATGGACGAGCGCATGTATTTCAGGAAGCCGTACTTCTTGATGCCCACGTAGTTGAAGGTGATGTAGGCGACTACCGCCAGCACCAGGGGCATGCCGATTCGCGCGTTCGACGAGATGTTCAGACCCGGAATGACGCCCGAGATGTTCAGGAACAGCACGGTGAAGAAGATCGACGCGATCAGCGGGAAGAACTTCTTGCCGGATTCCTTGCCGAGCACCTCGTCGCAGATCTGCTCCTTGACGAACACCAGACCGGATTCGGCGACATTCTGCAGTCCGCGCGGAACCAGCTGCGGCCGACGGAAAGCGGCGAACATCACGGCCAGGAGAACGACCGACATGAGGATGCGAATCAGCATCAGACGGTCGAGCTCGAAAGGCGTCCCCTCGAACAGCACTGCTGGAGGGAAGAAGTCGTTGAGTGACGGCGCGTGGAACTCGCCCGCCAAAATGGTGACGCTCAGCGTTCTCTCCCGTGGTCGGCCGCAGGAGATAGTTTTCTCCTGCGGTTCGATCGGACATTGACGATCTGGTGGGTCGACTCAGGTCGGCTCGAAGTTCGTCAGCAGCTGTGGCATCACGCCCTGGCGTCTGTACGCGCGTCGGCGACATCGTCGACGGTGCAGAACCGTGACCCTATGGGTCCGGTACGGCTGTAAGCATAACCTGCTCTCAGGCGGGTCTAAGGTGACCCCCCCTGTTGATTCGGTTGGCTACAGGTAAAGAGTTTATCAAGTTATCTACGACAATGCGTAGGGGGTCGCGGAAACGCGTGATGAACGGCGTTCCGCGAGGTCGCCGCGGCGTCCGGGGCTACAGGTCGCGGTCCACCTGCACGGTCGGAACCCGTTGGCGCAGAAGACCGTACGTCTCCGCACCCAGCACGATGAGCAGCGCGGCGACCACGGTGCAGAACAGGGCGCCGCGGCTGTAGAAGTCGTACTGCTGGAGCACTGCGACGACAATCACTGTCAGCAGCAGCTTTCCGACCCAGCTGCCGAGCAGCACGATGCCCTGCAGGCCGGATTCGATCTTGGCGCTGAACAACACCGACGCGGCGGTGGTGAGGATGAAGGCGCCACCCAGGGCAGCGCCGATCAACGCGCCCCACAGGCCGGGCAGGCCCGCGAAGACGGTCGAGAGGATGGCCGAAACCACAACCAGCACAGCCAAACCGGCGATGCCATAGCGCAGTGCCGCGCGCAGCGGGGCGTCGGGACCGGGATCGGAAGGCGTGCTCACGTTCAGCAACTCTACCCGGCGGCGTGATCGCGATCGCGGGGCGGTTTGCGGACGGAGTTGATCTTCAGTTCCCGCCAGGACGGCACCGCGGTGACGATCAGCGCGAAAACCAGTCCGGCCGCGAACAGCAGCACCACCATGCGCCGATCCGAGATCAGCGAGGTCCCGACCGCGCCGAATGCGAGCACACTCACCCACAGATAGATCACCAGCACCACGCGGCGCTGCGAATGCCCGATCTGCAGCAAACGGTGATGCAGATGCATTTTGTCAGGAGTGGAAAAACTCACACCTGCGCGAACACGACGGACCACCGCCAAAACAAGATCGAGTACCGGAATGAACATTACCGCACCCACCAGCAACAACGGCGACAGCAGACCCACGATGTCGCGCGGGCCGTAACCCTGCAGCGGAATTCGCCCGGAAGCGCCGGTGGACACCGCGGCCAGCATCAATCCGATGAGCATGGATCCGGTATCACCCATGAAAATGCGGGCCGGAGAGAAATTGTGCGGCAGAAATCCCAGGCACGCACCGGCCAGCGCCGCGGCCAGCAACGCCGGCGGATAGGTGTCGGTGGAACCGCCCACCTCATAGAGCAAACCCACGGTGAACACGAAAACCGCGACCGCCGCGATGAAACCGAGGCCCGCGGCCAGACCATCCAGGCCGTCCACGAAATTCATGGCATTGACGACCGTCACCGTGATGCCCACCGTCACCAGACCGCCCTGGAGCGGATCGAGCACCACGGTCTCGTTGGTGAAGGGGTTGTAGATGGCCACCCAGCTCAGGCCCATCACCGCCATCACACCCGCCGCGGTGATCTGGCCGACCAGTTTGGTCAGCCAGTCCAGGCCCCAGCGGTCGTCGATGATGCCGACCAGCACGATGAGCGTGGCCGCGGCCAGCACCGCCGGAATGTCCTTGGGATAGTCGAATCCGCGGCGCAGGGCGGGCAGCTGGTGGGCGAACAGCACGGCTGCCAGCAGGCCCAGATAGATGCCCAGCCCGCCCATGCGCGGAATCGGCTTCACGTGCACGTCGCGCTCACGCGGAATGGCGACCGCGCCGAAGGCGATGGCCAGCACCCGGATTCCACCGGTGGTCAGGTAGGCGATGACCGTGGCGACGAGCAGCACCAGCAGCAGCTCCCGCAGCGGGACGACCGCGCCCTGGCTGAATACGCCCTGACTCAGCAGCATTTAACGGGCCGTCACCGCGCGCCCGCCTGACGGAGCTCCTCGGGCGACATGCCGAGCACCTCCGCGACCTTCTCGACCGCCACCGCGCCCTCGCGCAGAATGCGCGGGGTGTCGGCGGTGAGATCGACGATGGTGGACGCCACCGCGTGATCGGCCGGTCCGCCGTCGAGGTACACCCCGACCAGATCGCCCAGCTGCGCCTGCGCCTGCGCCACGGTGGTGGCGGGCGGCTGCCCGGAAACGTTCGCGCTCGACACCGCCAGCGGACCCACCTCGCGCAGCAGCTCCAGCGCGACCGGGTGCAGCGGCATACGCAGCATCACCGTGCCGCGCGCGTCACCCAGATCCCAGGCCAGCGAAGGAGCCTGCTGCACAACGAGACTCAGCCCGCCCGGCCAGAAGGCGCGGATCAGCTCGCGGGCCTGCGGGCGCACCGAGAAGACCAGTCCGTCGATGGTGTTCCACGACCCGACCAGCACCGGCACCGGCATGTCCCGCCCGCGCCGCTTGGCGGCCAGCAGCGCGCTCACCGCCTGACTGTCGAACGCGTCGGCAGCGAGTCCGTAGAGCGTGTCGGTCGGAATGACGGCCAATCGCCCGGACTTCAGCGTGCTGCGCGCGGCACTCAGGCCGGCGGCGCGGGAGTCGGGATCGGCACAGTCGTAGACGGTACTCACGGCTGACATCTTGGCACGGATCAACTCTCGACAGCTCTCAGGGGCAAGCCCCTGAAACCCAGGGAATCCCGGGGGCTCCGCCCCCGAACCCCCGACGAGCCCGTCGGAGCCCGCGCCTTGAACCCCCGCCGACCGTTGGAGCCCCGACCCCGAACCCTCGACGAAGCGTTGGAGCCCCGGCTGCCCCGAACGCCGACGGGGTAAGTGCGACGGCCGCAAGCACTGGAAAGGGCCCTTGCGGCTCCGGGCGAACGTAGGCTCGGGGGCGACGAAGGAGGCACGACTCATGATGCGTGCGATCTGGAACGGGACGGTTATCGCCGAGGCTCCGCGGACCGTGGAGGTCGAGGGGAATCAGTACTTTCCGGTGGAGTCGTTGAAGCGGGAGTTCTTCAGCGAGAGCTCTCACCACACCGTGTGCCCGTGGAAGGGCATTGCGAGCTATTACTCGGTAACGGTGGACGGGAAGGAGAATCCCGACGCGGCCTGGTACTACCCGAAGCCGAGCCCGCTGGCGCGCAAGATCAGGGATCATGTCGCGTTCTGGCACGGCGTGGAGATCGAGGGCAGCCCCGAGTAACCGTCAGTCGGCGGTGCGGCGGGCCACGACGAAGCGGGGTTTTCCGGCGAGGTCGGGGTGTTCGACGATGTCGGTGAAGCCGCCGTGGGCGGCGAAGAGGGCGGCGACGCCGGAGCCGTTGGTGTCGTCGTGTTCGACTGCCACCGTGCCGTCTTCGCGCAGGAGGCGGGCGATGGTGGCGGTCATGGGGCGGATGACGGACAGGCCGTCGGGGCCGCCGAAGAGGGCGCGGTGCGGGTCGTGGTCGATCACCTCGGGATCGAGTTCGGCGTCCTCGGGGATGTAGGGCGGGTTGCAGACGACTACGTCCACTCGGCCGTTGAGCTGCTCGAGGAGGGCGGGGTCGGTGACGTCACCGGCGTGCAGGTCGATCGGGGTGTCGCCCTCGTCGGCCAGTTGCCGCGCATTGCGGCGGGCCCAGGCCAGGGCCTCGGTGTCGAGTTCGACGGCATGCACCTGGGCGTCGGGGCGGGCGTGCGCGATGGCCAGGGCCAGGGCGCCGGAACCGGTGCACAGGTCCACCACGATCGGCTGATGCTCGTGGCCGAGGGCTTCGAGCTGAGCGAGCGCCCAGGCGAACAGCAATTCCGTCTCCGGGCGCGGGACGAAGACGCCGGGGCCGACCGCGAGGTCGATCTCCCCCATCGCCGCGGTGCCCGTAAGGTGCTGCAGCGGAACGCGTTCCGCCCGTCTGGCGACCAGCTTGCGGTACTCCTCCAGCTGGTCGGGGGTGAGCATGGGCATGAGGGCGAGGCGCCCACGATCGACGCCCAGCACATGTGCCGCAAGGTGTTCCGCGTCGGCCTGGGGGCTGTGGACCCCGGCCGCGGCCAGGATCTCGACGGCCTCCCGGACGGCGGGGCGCAACGGTACACGACTCACGGTTCGCAGCCTTTCACTCCTCCGCCTCTCCGAGCCTGCAGCGGACGGCCAAGAGCCGTCGACCACCATGCATCCGTGCCGACGGTCGCGTGCCGAACCGGTTCCGGACGTACCCGAGGAGTTACCCCGGGCGCGACGAAATCGGTTGTCACGTTGGGAGACGATACTGGCCGCCGAACGCTGACTGTGATGGTATGCCGGTTATTCCGCCTATTCCGCGGCGAGGCGGGCGGCGCGGTCGGCTTCGCCCAGGGCGTTGAACAGGTCATCGAGGTTGCCGTCCAGCACCGAGTCCAGGTTGTGCGCCTTGAAGCCGATGCGGTGATCGGCGATGCGGTTCTCCGGGAAGTTGTAGGTGCGGATGCGCTCGGAGCGGTCCACCGTGCGGATCTGCGAAGCGCGGCCCGCGGCGGCGTCGGCATCGGCCTGATCCTCGGCGAGGGCCTGCAGCCGCGCCGCCAGCACCTGCTTGGCGCGAATCTTGTTCTGCAGCTGCGAGCGTTCGTTCTGGCAGGTCACCACCAGGCCGGTGGGCAGGTGGGTGATGCGCACGGCCGAGTCGGTGGTGTTGACGCCCTGGCCGCCCTTGCCGGAGGACCGATAGACGTCGATCCGTAGGTCCTTCTCGTCGATCTCGACTTCCTCGACCTCGTCGGGCTCCGGGTACACCAGTACGCCCGCGGCCGAAGTGTGAATGCGCCCTTGGGATTCGGTGACCGGCACCCGCTGCACGCGGTGCACGCCGCCCTCGAACTTGAGCTTGGACCAGACGCCGTCGCGGGTCGCTTCCTTGCTCTTGATGGAGAAGCTGGCGTCCTTGTACCCGTCCAGATCGGAGTAGGTGACGCCGAGCACCTCGACCTTCCAGCCGTGCCGTTCCGCGTAGCGCAGGTACATACGGGCCAGATCGGAGGCGAACAGCGCCGATTCCTCGCCGCCCTCACCGGATTTCACCTCGAGGATGACATCGTCGGAGTCGTGCGGGTCGCGCGGCGCGAGCAGGTCGGTGAGCTGCTTGTCCAGCTCCTCCACCTGCTCCTGCAGGCCCGGGACCTCGGCGGCGAAGGACGAATCATCGGCCGCGAGCTCCTCGGCGGCGGCCAGATCCTCGCGCGCGGTCTTCAACTTGTTGTAGGTGGCCATGATCGGCCCGAGCTCGGCGAACCGTTTGCCCACGCGCCGTGCCGCACCTGGATCGTTGTGCAGCGCCGGGTCCGCGAGCTGGGTTTCCAGACCCGCGTACTCGGCCAAGATGTCATCGATCGCGGACGGGGCCGCCTGCTTGTCGGCCATGGCGTGTGAGCTCCTTCGAGAACTTGGTTCTGAACATAAGCGAGAGAGGAACCGCCCACTGTTCGCGGCCCGGCTCGATTCTGGACTGACGGAGCGGGGGAGCGAAGCGGAGGAGCGGAGGAGGGAAGATCGGGGTCACGCGGGCCGCGACCGCCTCCACCACCCTGCGACTTGCCGGAGCGAAGCGGAGGCAATTAAACACCGACGCCCGGCCTGCGGTCGCAGGACGGGCGTCGGCGGGACAGCTACTTGGCAGCCTTGTCGCGCTTGCCGTAGCGGGCCTCGAAGCGAGCCACGCGGCCACCGGTGTCCAGAATCTTCTGCTTGCCCGTGTAGAACGGGTGGCACTGGGAGCAGACCTCGACCGTGATCTGGCCCGACTCCTTGGTGCTCTTGGTCTGGAAGGTGTTGCCGCAGCCACACACGACCGTGGTGTCCACGTACGTGGGGTGAATTCCTGCCTTCATGGGTGTCCTTTCGAAAGGCTCCGGGTCGCCTGGCGATGCGAGACGTGAACCGGAACCGACTAGGCATGGTTGCCGACGGAACAGTATATGTGCCGCGAGCGAGTGGTCGTCACGAGGGGTGACACCGCCTTGAACAGGTGGTTGGACCGGTTTGTTCCCGGTCGTTCCCCCATAAAACTACGGGCACGCATATTCCGGGTATTCCAGTGAGGCTGGAAGTCGAGTAGCTCGCTACTCAGGACTACGAACACTCATGTTCATAGAGTTTGTCCAGGTGAGAGTCCCGCGACCATCGGAAGGACGGCAGTGATCAGGAAGGACGCGACGATCGGGGGTGCGTCCCCCGTCACCGTGCACGCCGAGGCCGGGAGGGCAGACCGGCGGCGCGCGGAGCTCGTCGCGGGGGCGATCCTGGTCACACTGACGCTGCTGGCGGTAGCGGGCTGGTGGATGGCTCCCGGAGAGTCCGGCCACGCGGTGGGACCGCTGAACCCGACCCCCATCCCGCTGCGGGGGGACGCCACCCTCACCTACACAGCGGTCACGGCAGCGGACGTGTCCGGTGCCGTGACCGCGCTCATTCTCGGCTTCATGATCGCCGGCAGCGCGCTGATCGGACTGTTCTTCTACAGCCCGCGCCCGGTCCCGGGAAAACCGGAGGCACTGCCGGAACGACGGCGGCGGCTCCGCAGAAGCGGAGCCGCCGTCATCAATAGCCTTGTGCTACAGGCTCATTCGTCGAGTGCGCCCGGGGCGGTCTTGGAGACCGTCATCAGGAACTCGACATTGCTCTTGGTCTTCTTCAACCGGTCGACCAGCAGGTCGATGGCCTGATGTGAATCCAGGCCGGAGAGCACGCGGCGCAGCTTGTGCAGGACCGCGGCCTCGTCGGGCGACATCAGCAGATCGTCGCGGCGGGTGCCGGACGGGTTGACGTCGACCGCCGGGAACACGCGACGCTCGGCGATCTTGCGGTCGAGCTTGAGCTCGGCGTTACCCGTGCCCTTGAACTCCTCGAAGATGACCGTGTCACCGGTGGAACCGGTCTCCACCATCGCGGTGGCGATGATGGTGAGCGAGCCGCCGTTCTCGATATTGCGGGCCGCGCCGAGGAACCGCTTGGGCGGGTACAGCGCGGTGGAATCCACACCACCGGAAAGGATTCGGCCCGAGGCCGGGGACGAGTTGTTGTACGCACGGCCCAATCGGGTGATCGAGTCGAGCAGCACGACGACGTCCTGACCCTGCTCCACCAGGCGCTTGGCGCGCTCGATGGCGAGCTCGGCGACCGAGGTGTGGTCGCTCGGCGGCCGGTCGAACGTGGAGGCGATGACCTCGCCGCGCACCGAGCGCTGCATATCGGTCACTTCCTCGGGACGCTCGTCCACCAGCACCACCATCAGGTAGCACTCGGGGTTGTTCACCGAGATCGCGTTCGCGATGTCCTGCATGATCGTGGTCTTACCCGCCTTGGGCGGGGACACGATCAGCGCGCGCTGACCCTTACCGATCGGCATGATCAGATCGATGATGCGCGTGGTCAGCTTGTTCGGCTGGGTCTCCAGCCGCAGGCGCTGGTTCGGGTACAGCGGGGTCAGCTTGTTGAATTCCGGTCGGCGCTTGGCACTTTCGACGTCCGCGCCGTTGACCGTGTCCAACCGCACCAGCGGATCGAACTTCTGCCGCTGGTTGCTCTGATCGCCGTCGCGCGGGGCGCGGACCGCACCGGTGATGGCGTCACCGCGGCGCAGGCCGTTCTTGCGGACCAGGTTCATCGAGACGTACACGTCGTTCGGGCCGGCCAGGTAGCCGGAGGTGCGGACGAACGCGTAGTTGTCGAGCACGTCGAGGATGCCGGCGACCGGCTGCAGGACGTCGTCCTCGCGGATCTCCATCTCGCGGGCCTCGCCACCGGCGGCGACGCCCTCGCGGTCCCGCCCGCGACGACGCTCACGGAAGCGACGGCCCCGGCGGCCGCGGCCGCCTTCCTCGTCGTCACCGCCGCGATCATCGCGCTGGTTGCCGCGGCCGGCGCCGTTCTGGCTCTGCTGGCTGCGCTCGCCCTGGTCGCGACGCTCGCCCTGGTCGCGACGCTCGCCCTGGTTGCCGCGATCGCGACGGCGCTCGCCGCCCTCCTGCTCGCCCTTGTCGGCGGCGGGAGCCTCGGCGGTCGCCTCGGCGGTGGCGGCGCCACGCTGCTCGCGGCCCCGACGCTGGCGACCGCGGCCGCGCTGGCCACCGTCCCGGCTGTCGTCGCCGCCCTCGGCGCGGGCACTCTCGCCCTCTTCGCGCTTGGATTCGCGAGTCTCCGAAGCGTTTTGGCGCGACTCGGTGTCGGCCTTGCGCGCTTCGACCTTGTCCGCGTGGCCGGCCTTCGCCTCCGCCTTCACCTCGGCCGAGGCCGGAGCGGAGTCGGCAACAGCAGCGGCCTTCTTCACCTCGCGCGCGGGGGCCGGCACGGACTCTCCGCCGTTCGGCGCGTCCTCGGCCTTGGCCTTCGCGTTCCGCGTGGGCTTGCCGCCGGTGGCGGCAACAGGCTTGGCGCCCCCGGCCTGGTTCTCCTTGATAGCGGCGATGAGATCACCCTTACGCATCCCGGAAGTGCCTCGGATACCGAGCTCTCCCGCAAGCGCACGCAACTGCGGCAACAACATTCCAGTCAGCCCCGATCGTGCGACGTCAGTTTGTTCGCTCATCTTCGAAATCTGTCCGGAGTCACTTTCGCGGCTACCCGAGGACGCTGAATCGCTATCCGTCCCGGGTGTCGCGAGCAGGTCCGTATCTGTCACGGAAATCCTTTCCTTCCCTCGACCGCCGTGTGCCTGTTCGAGGGTTCCTCCTGCAGTCCGGTCACATGCCGGACTCGGATGCCGTATCGCCTGTCCCGCCGGGCCGGTGGGGTTGCCACCACGTGGGCTTCGCCACCGAGTGCTGGTGCTCATCCAACTGACAAGGTGGGAGAGATCATTCCAGTTGACTGGCTACCCCCAAGTTTCGAGCCTCAAGCCTCGAGCCTGAGCAAGGAGCCTCTGGAGCGATTTGCCCTGATGAAGCACCGGCGTCTGACGCGCACGATGTACGGACTCGCTCAGGATAGCTCCCACCTTTTGCATCGGCAAGGCAGGCGCGCTGTCAATCCACCGAGACGCCGCCGGCGATGCCCGGCTCGAGAACGCGCATGCCGTCCGCGATTGCGAGTTCGCGCAGTTCTTCGGGGAATTCGCTGGTCGCGAAGGCGAGCACGGTCGGGCCCGCGCCCGACACGGTGGCCGCGATGCCCGCGGCGCGCAATCGCTCCACCCATTTGGTGGTGAGCGGCAACGCCGAGGCGCGGTAGCCCTGGTGTAGCCGGTCGGCCGTGGCGGGAAGCAGCAGGTCGGGCCGCTGCGTCAAGGCAACTACCGCGAGGGCGGACCGGCTGGCATTGAAGGCCGCGTCCACGTGCGGAACCGTCTCCGGGAGCAGACCGCGGGTGTGCGCGGTGGCGGAACGCTCCTCGGGAATGAGCACCACGGGCCGCAGCGAGGGATGCGGCTCCAGCCGCACCGCGCGGTACAGACGGGCGTGATGCGCGTCGGCACTGCCGTTTTCGTCCGCCGAACGGTCGGTTTCCGTCCAGCACACCACGAATCCGCCCAGCACGCTGGCGGACGAATTATCCGGGTGGCCTTCGAATTCACCGGCCAGCTGGACCAGCACGTCATCGCCGTAGGCCAGCTCCGGATCGAATTTCGCGGCCAGCCCGCGCCCGGCCGCCAGGCCGCCCACCGCGGCCGACGCCGACGAGCCCATGCCCCGCGAATGCGGAATCACGTTGCGGCACACCACGTCCAGGCCGTCGGCCCAGACGCCCGCGGCCTGCAGGCCGCGCTCGACGGCGCGCACCACCAGATGCGAAGGGCCCCAGGGCACATCGTCGGCGCCCTCGCCCTCCACCCTGATGGTCAGTCCGGAGTCGGTGGTGGACACCGTGATCTCGTCGTACAGCCCCAAAGCGATTCCGAGGGAATCGAAACCCGGGCCCAGGTTGGCGCTCGACGCCGGAACCCGCACGGTGACGGAGATTCCGGCGGGCAGCGTCCGCGTCACGCCGGTGCCTCGCTGGCGCTCGGCACCGTCGTACCGCGAAGCGGCTGTGACATGGTTCCCTCGCTCCGCTCGCTCACGGAGCTGACCATCACGAGAATTCAACTCAGGCCAGCTCGAGTTCGTGGGCCACGGCGACCGGGTCGACCGCTATCGGCGTCACCTCGGGCATGCCCTTGAGCGCGTTGTCCGGATCCTTGAGGCCGTTGCCGGTCACCGTGCAGACCACGGTGAGGCCGGAATCCAGCCAGCCCTCGGCGCGCGCGGCCAGCAGACCCGCCACCGAAGCGGCGGAGGCGGGCTCCACGAACACGCCCTCCTTGGCCGCGACCAGGTGATACGCGGCCAGGATCTCCTCGTCGGTGGCCGCGCGGAACGCGCCGCCCGATTCCGTCTTGGCGTTCATGGCGCCGTTCCACGACGCGGGCGCGCCGATCCGGATGGCGGTGGCCACGGTCTCCGGGTTCGCGACCGGGGCTCCGTTGACCAGCGGCGCGGCGCCGGCGGCCTGCACACCCAGCATGCGCGGGCGCGAGCTGGTGATGCCGTCGGCGTGGTACTCGCTGTAGCCCTTCCAGTACGCGGTGATATTGCCCGCATTGCCGACCGGCAGCACGTGCACATCGGGCGCCTTGCCCAGCGCGTCCACGATTTCGAAGGCCGCGGTCTTCTGGCCCTCGATGCGGGCCGGGTTGACCGAGTTCACCAGGCCGACCTCGGGGAAGTCCGCGGTGACCTTGCGGGCCAGCTCGAGACAGTCGTCGAAGTTGCCGTCCACCTGAATGATCTTCGCGCCCAGCATGACCGCCTGGGCCAGCTTGCCCATGGCGATCTTGCCCGACGGGATCAGCACCGCGCAGTGCAGGCCGGCGCGGGTGGCGTACGCCGCGGCCGAGGCCGAAGTGTTGCCGGTGGAGGCGCACAGCACGGCGGTCTTGCCGTTGTACTTCGCATCCGTCATGGCCATGGTCATGCCGCGGTCCTTGAAGGAACCGGTCGGGTTCGCGCCCTCGACCTTGAGATACACCTCACAGCCGGTCAGCTCGGAGAGGTGATGCGCGGGCACCAGCGGGGTGCCGCCCTCGAAGAGAGTGACGGCTTCCCAGTCAGCGGGAATCGCGAGCCGATCGCGGTAGGCGTCGATCAGACCCGGCCACGGCGTATGCACGGCTGTCGCGCGTGCGATTGCACTCATTCCTCGGTGCCTTCCAATCTCAGAACACTGGTCACGGACGTGACGGAGTCCAGTTCGGCCAATGCGGCAACGGTATCCGCAAGCGCGGATTCCTGCGCATGGTGGGTCACCACGACCAGGCGAGCGCCGACGTCGTGGCCTTCCTGCCGGACCGTCGAGATGCTCACACTGTGCTTGGCGAATTCCCCGGCGACCGCTTCCAGCACACCGGTGCGGTCGGCCACCTGCAGGTTCACGTGGTAGCGGGTCGGGGTGTCGCCGATCGAAGCGATCGGCAGCTCAGCATAGACCGATTCGCCCGGAGCGCGGCCACCGTAGAACTTGTTGCGCGCCGCCATCACCAGATCGCCCATGACGGCCGAGGCGGTCGGCGCGCCACCGGCGCCCTGACCGTAGAACATCAGCCGGCCGGCGTTCTCGGCCTCCACGACCACGGCATTGAACGCTCCGTTGACCGCGGCCAGCGGGTGCTTGCGCGGGATGAGGGCGGGGTAGACGCGCACGGAGATCTTCTCCTTGCCGCCGTCGTCGGTGACGCGCTCGGCCATGGCCAGCAGCTTCACGGTGCAGCCCACGGCCGCCGCGGTCTCCAGATCCTCGGAGGTGATCTTGGAGATGCCCTCGCGGTACACATCACCGGAGGTGACGCGGGTGTGGAAGGCCACAGAGGCGAGGATGGCGGCCTTGGCGGCAGCGTCGTAGCCCTCGACGTCGGCGGTCGGGTCGGCCTCCGCGTAGCCCAGGCGGGTGGCCTCGGCCAGCACGTCGTCATAGTCCGCGCCGGTCTCGGCCATGGCCGAGAGGATGAAGTTGGTGGTGCCGTTGACGATGCCGACCACGCGGTTGACCCGGTCGCCGGACAGCGACTGGATGAGCGGGCGGATCACCGGGATGGCCCCGGCGACGGCGGCCTCGAAGTACAGGTCGGCGCGGTTGGATTCGGCCGCGGCGGCCAGCTCGCCGGTGTAATCGGCGAGCAGCGCCTTGTTCGCGGTGATCACCGACTTGCCCTTGGTGAGCGCGGACTTGATCAGGTCGCGGGCCGGGTCGATGCCGCCCATGACCTCGACCACGATGTCCACGTCGTCGCGGGTGACCAGGGCCTCGGCATCGGTGGTGACCAGCTCGGCGGGCAGGCCGCGGTCCTTGCTCAGGTCGCGCACCGCGACACCGCGCAGCACGACCGGAGCGCCGACCCGGTTGCACAGGTCGTCGGCGTGGTCACGAAGGATGCGGACCACCTCCGTGCCGACCGTGCCCATGCCGAGGACGGCCACGCCAATGGGATGATCCTGTCCCCACACGCCGCCGTTTCTGTTCTCGGTCATGCCTTCACCTCCAAGCTGAGTAGGTCCTCCACCGTTTCGCGGCGAAGGATCAAGCGCGCCTTGCCATCTCGCACCGCGACCACCGCGGGCCGGGTGAGCATGTTGTAGCGGCTCGACATCGAGTAGCAGTACGCGCCGGTCGCGGCCACCGCCACCAGGTCGCCCGGGCCCACATCGGCCGGGAGCCAGGTGTCACGGATGACGATATCCCCACTCTCGCAATGCTTTCCGACCACTCGCGCGACCACCGGACCGGCCTCGCTGGAGCGCGAGACCAGGCGGCAGTCGTACTCGGCCTGGTACAGGGCGGGACGGATGTTGTCGCTCATGCCGCCGTCGACGCTCACATAGCGTCGGCGATTACCACCGTCGAGCACAACATCTTTGATGGTGCCGACCTCGTAGAGGGTGACGGTGCCGGGACCGGCGATGGCGCGGCCCGGCTCGACCGCGATGGTCGGCACCGGCAGCCCGGCCCGCTCGGCCTCCTCGGCCACGATGCGGCGCAGGTTGGCGGCGAAGCCGTCCAGGGCCGGCGGATCCTCGTGCGGCAGGTACGAAATACCCAGGCCGCCACCGAGATCCAGCACGCGCATCTGTTCGGCGCGTTCCATGCCGAACTTGTCGGCGACCTCGCGCAGCAGGCCCAGCATGCGGCGGGTGGAGATCTCGAAGCCGTCGATCTCGAAGATCTGCGAGCCGATGTGCGAGTGCAGGCCGACCAGGCGCAGATTGTCGGACTCGAAGACCCGGGCGATGGCCTGCATGGCGTCGCCGCCCGCGATGGAGAAGCCGAACTTCTGGTCCTCGTGCGCGGTCGAGATGTACTCGTGGGTGTGGGCC
The DNA here is from genome assembly GCF_053603795.1 of Nocardia sp. NPDC004123. Taxonomy (NCBI): domain Bacteria; kingdom Bacillati; phylum Actinomycetota; class Actinomycetes; order Mycobacteriales; family Nocardiaceae; genus Nocardia; species Nocardia sp. NPDC004123. Next base: position 54,888 of record NZ_JBSGGG010000042.1, on the reverse strand, counting down.
TCCACGCCGACGGTGACGCGGATCAGCACGTCCACCACCTTGCCGGCGCGCTTGGCCACCGCCTCCAGGCGCTCGATCTCGATCAGCGAGTCGACGACCACGTCGCCGACGCCCGCCCCGACCGCCATCTCCAGCTCGGGCACCGATTTGTTGTTGCCGTGCAGGGCGATCCGCTCGGCCGGGAAGCCGGCGTGCAGCGCCACCGACAGCTCGCCGCCGGAGCACACGTCCAGGTGCAGGCCCTCGTCACGGATCCAGCGGGCGACCTCGCCGCACAGGAAGGCCTTGGAGGCGTAGTGGACTCGCGCGCCGTCACCGAAGGCGCGGACCATGTCCCGGCAGCGGGAGCGGAAGTCGTCCTCGTCGATCACGAACAGCGGGGTGCCGTACTCGGCGGCCAGCTCGTGCACCGGCACGCCCGCCAGCCGTACCACGCCGTCGGCGTCGCGAGCAGCGTTGCGCGGCCACACATTCGCGGGCAGCTCGATCATCTGCGCGGGTGCGCTGGGCCGCTCGGCGAGCGTGGGCGCGTGCGGGATGTCCGCATGGCGGGGTCCTGCGGGGTGGGCACTCATCTACATACGCTCCGGTGCACTGACGCCTAGGAGGCCGAGGCCGTTGGCGAGAACCTGACGGGTGGCTTTGACCAGCTCGAGGCGAGCGGCATTGAGCGGGGTGACCACGTCGTCGCCCTGCGGGATGACGCGCAGCGTCTTTTCGGACTGGAAGGGGTGGTAGGCCCCGGCGAGTTCCTCGAGGTAGCGCACGACCCGGTGCGGCTCCCGCATCTCGGCGGCGGTGGCCACCACGCGCGGGTACTCGCCCAGCGTGCGGATGAGCGCGCCCTCGCGGTCATCGGTCAGCAGCGCGAAATCCGGTGTGACCGAGGCGTAGTCGAACGCGGCCGCGTTGCCGAGGATCTGGTTGGTGCGCGCGTGCGCGTACTGCACGTAGTAGACCGGGTTCTCGCTGTCCTGCCGGGTCCACAGGTCCAGGTCGATGTCGATGCTGGAGTTCACCGAGGAGCGCACCAGCGAGTACCGCGCCGCGTCCACGCCGATCTGCTCGACCAGGTCGTCGAGGGTGACGACGGTGCCCGCGCGCTTCGACATGCGAACGGCGGCACCATCTTTCACCAGGTTCACCATCTGGCCGATGAGCACCTCGACGGTGTCCGGGTTGTCGCCGAACGCGGCCGCGGCGGCCTTGAGACGGCCGATGTAGCCGTGGTGGTCCGCACCGAGCATGTAGATGCACAGATCGAAACCGCGCGAGCGCTTGTTCTGGAAGTAGGCGATGTCACCGCCGATGTAGGCGGACTTGCCGTCGCTCTTGATGACGACGCGGTCCTTGTCGTCGCCGTATTCGGTGGAGGCGATCCACCAGGCGCCGTCCTTCTCGTAAAGCTTGCCGGACGCCTTCAGCGTCTCGATGGCCTGCTCGACCGCGCCGGAGGCGAACAGCGAACTCTCGTTGAAGTACACGTCGAAGTCGGTGCCGAAGTCGTGCAGCGTCTGCTTGATGTGCGCGAACATGAGCTCGACGCCCTCGCGGCGGAACAGCTCGTGCCGCTCGGCCTCCGGGAGTTCCAGCACACCCGGGTTGGCCTTCACGACGGTGTCGGCGATCTCGTTGATGTACGCGCCCGCGTAACCGTCCTCGGGGGTCGGCTGTCCCAGCGCGGCGGCCACCAGCGAGTTGGCGAAGCGGTCGATCTGCGCGCCGTGGTCGTTGAAGTAGTACTCGCGGGTCACGTCCGCGCCCTGGGCCGCCAGGATCCGGCCGAGCGCGTCGCCGACCGAGGCCCAGCGGGTTCCGCCCAGGTGGATCGGGCCCGTCGGGTTGGCGGAGACGAATTCGAGGTTGATCTTCGTGCCCCCGAGAGCGTCCCCGGTGCCGAACTTCGCACCGGCCTCGAGGATCTTCTCGACGATCGCGCCCTGCGCGGCCTTGGCCAGGCGAATGTTCAGGAAGCCCGGTCCCGCGACCTCGGCGGCCTCGATGCCCTCGGCGGCCGACAACGCCTCGGCCAGCAACGTCGCGAAATCGCGGGGGTTCATTCCCGCCTTCTTGCCTACCTGCATGGCCACATTCGTGGCATAGTCACCGTGCTCGGGGTTGCGGGGACGCTCCACCTTGACCTCGTCGGGCAGGATCGCAGGGTCCGATCCGCGTTCGACAAGTACCTTCGCTGCGGTAGCACGAAGGAGATCTGCAAGGTCAGCTGGAGTCACGAGTCACTATCCTATGGTCTGAGCAGGTGAACGCCGCGAGCGGGCACCACCGGGCAGGTGCCCAGCAAACGAGGCGGCCGCGTCGTTTGATTGTCCGACACGTCGAAAAGAGCACAACAAGCATGCCGAGCAAGACCAGTGCCAAGTCGGCCAAGGCCATCAAGGCCGCGGGCAAGTCGGCCGGATCGTCCAGGAAGGGCGGTCGCGGCGGCAGCCTGGGCGGTAAGCGTCAGATTCCGTGGCTCATGATCGGGGCCGTGGTCTGCATCCTCGCCCTCATCGGCGGCATCGCCTGGGTGCTGGTGCCCAAGATCCAGGACAAGCAGGAGCAGGACAAGTACACGCCGTCCGCCCAGAAGAAGGATCCCTCGGATCAGATTCCGGGCGTGGTGAAGAAGGACTACGCGGCGGGCATGCACGTCGCGGCCACCCAGCGCGTGAACTACGACCAGTCCCCGCCCTTCGGCGGTCCGCACGACGGCTCGTGGGCGGCCTGCACCGGCGTGGTGTACGCCAAGGCGATCCGCACCGAGAACGCGGTGCACTCGCTCGAGCACGGCGCGATCTGGATCGCCTACAACCCGGACAAGGTCGATCAGGCCGGCATCGACACCCTGAAGTCGAAGGTCAAGGGCAAGCCCTACAGCCTGATGTCGCCCTATCCCGGCCTGGACACCCCGATCTCCCTGCAGTCGTGGGGTCACCAGCTGAAGCTGAACAGCGCCGACGACAAGCGCGTCGGCGAGTTCATCACCGCGCTGCGCCTGAATCAGTACGCCTACCCGGAGGTCGGCGCGGACTGCGCGAACCCGACCTTCAACACCGACAACCCGCCGGCCTTCGACCCGACCCCGCCCGGCCCCGACGCGGTGCCGATGGACGGCAAGGGCCTGCAGCAGGACGCGAGCGAGCTGGGTGGCGGCGGCGGCATTCCGGGCATGCCGGCCGGCGGTATCCCGGGTCTCCCGAACGGCGTGCCGGGTCTGCCCACCGATGGCACGAGCCTGCCCGGCGGCATCCCGTCCATCCCGGCCCCGACCGACGGCCCGACCCAGCCGGAGCAGCCGGCTCCGACCCAGTAGTGCCGCCGTTCATGTCCGATATCCCAGATCGCAGCTCCGAGCCCGATCCCGCCGCCGAACCGGTGCCGCAAACACGCCGCAATCAGCAGCCCGCTCTGCTCGCGATCGGGGTGGTCGCGGTGCTGCTCATCGGTTTCATGGCCGGACTGCTGGTGGGCAATGCCATGCACCACGGCCCGGAGACGCCGGGCGCGGTGGATGTCGGCTTCTCCCAGGACATGTCGGTGCATCACGCGCAGGCGGTGCAGATGTCGGGCATCGCACTGTCGGGGACCACGGACCCGGCGGTGAAGCGGCTCGCCTACGACATCCTCACCACGCAGGCCAATCAGGCCGGTCGCATGCAGGGCTGGCTGCAGCAGTGGGACAAACCGCTCATCTCCCCCGACGGCTACATGGGCTGGATGACGGACATGTCCACGCACGAGCATTCCGGCACCGCCATGCACTCCGGCGCGGTCCAGACCATGCCCGGCATGGCGTCCGATCAGGAGATGGCCGCCCTGGGCCAGGCCACCGGCCCGGCACTGGATGCGCTGTACCTGCAGCTGATGCTGCGCCACCACCAGGGCGGCATGCCGATGATCGAGTACGCCGCCCAGCGCGCGGACACCGACGCGGTGCGCTCGCTGGCCGAGAGCATGGCCAAGACCCAGAAGAGCGAGGCCGATCTCATGACCCAGATGCTGGCCGAGCGCAAGGTCGCACCCCTGCCGATGAACTGAACCAGCACCTCCGACGAACACGGACCGGGCACAGAAACGCCCGGTCCGTGTTCGTTTTTGGCGCAGCGCGAGCGATGCGATACGCTGTCCCAGCCCGACCGGGAGACCGGACGGGACCATCCCCGCCCTCGTAGCTCAGGGGATAGAGCGTCTGCCTCCGGAGCAGAAGGCCGCAGGTTCGAATCCTGCCGAGGGCACCACAGTAAGGCCCCGACCGTGGATCACGGTCGGGGCCTTACTCGTTCGCGGAGGCGGCGGGCCGTTTCGGCACCGAATGACTGACTTATCGTGCCATCGTGACCGATTGGGATTCCGATTCGAGGACTCGGGAGCAAAGGTAGTAGCTGTGCATCGCGGTGTCCGGTTGTGCAGGAGGCAGCCGGACACCGCGAGCGCGTTTTCTAGCCAGGATGATGTCGAATTCTCCTGCACTGGAATCGATCTCGGTAATAGCCCGGGGGCCTGGTGCCGGTGACGGTCGAGTACGAGCTCGCGCCGCCGGCACGACGTCGCGACGCATCGGGCGGTCAGGCCGCGTATTCCAGCGCCATCGCCGCGATCACCGGGACCATGTAGAGCATGGGGAACGGGACGTGGCCGTAGGACTTGGCGCGGACGATGGTGATGATGGCGCCGGTGAAGTACAGCACGATGCCGATGGCAATCCGCGATCCGTTTTCGATCGATCCCCGATACGCCCGCTGTGCGCACCGCGCACCCGGCCGACTCCTTCGCACTGCGAGCGGCCCTGCTTTTCATGTGAAACACGAACGGGCCGGTATGTTCTGAGAAGTGTCGGACAACGAGAGCGCCCGTGCAGAACAGCCGCAGCGTCGCGTCTCACGCTCGCTCGCCGGGGGATTCACCACGGTCCTGGCGGCCGCGACCGCGGCCCTGAGCCTGGTCGCGCCGGTCGCCGCCACCCCGGTGGCGCCGGAGGAGGAGACCGAGGCGTCGTTCTATTTCCCGGCCGCGGATCGGGTCCCGGGCATCCCCGGATCGGTCATCCAATTGCGGCCGCTCACAGGCGATCCCGCTCTCGCGGGCGCGCGCAACTACCTGGTGCTGTACCGCTCGGTCGACATGCAGGGCAATCCGGTCGCGGTGTCGGGCACCCTCGCGGTCCCGGACGGCACCCCGCCGGCGGGTGGCTGGCCGCTGATCTCCTGGGCGCACGGCACCACCGGCGTCGCCGATGCCTGCGCGCCCTCCCAGGACACCTCCCCCGGCTTCCCCGCCCACGACTACACCTCGCTGGTGCGCCGCCTGCAGGAGCGCTGGGTCGCGGCCGGGTACGCGGTGGCCCAGACCGACTATCAGGGGCTGGGCACGCCCAGTCCGCACGGCTATCTGATCGGCACTGCCGAACAGCGTGCCGTTACCGATATGGCCCGGGCCGCACGGGAAGTCGACCCGGATATCGGGGTCCGCTGGGTGGCCGTGGGCCACTCCCAGGGCGGGCAGGCCGCCATCTTCACCGCTGCCCAGGCCCAGCAGTGGGCCCCGGAGCTGCAGCTGCTGGGTTCGGTAGCGCTCGCGCCCGCCTCCCATCAGGGCATCGGACTGCAGGCGTCGCAGCTGGCCACCACGGCGGGCGTGGCGGGCGCCCTGTCCCCGCTCACCGGCAGCGCGGTATCGTTCCTGCCCTTGATCATTCGCGGCGCGCAGACGGTCACGCCGCTGGATCCGGCCCGATTCCTCACCCCTCGTGCGCAATCCATGCTCGCCCAAGCCGACACCGGATGCATCGGCCAGCTACGGCAACAGGATTCGTGGGGCGGCCTCACCGCCGACGACGTCTTCAACCGTGACGGGGACATCTCCGCACTGATCCGGGTGCTGAACGAAAACTACCCCAGCGCACTGACTTTCACGCAGCCGCTGTTGGTATTGCAGGGCCGCGCCGACACCACGGTGCCGGCGCTCGCCACCGACGCCATGGTGGTGCAGCAGCGCGCGGGCGGTCAGCCGGTGCAGTACCACAGCTATCCGGGCGCGGACCACCGTGGCGTGCTCGACGCGTCGTTCAATGACGCATTGGCCTGGGTGGATACCCGGTTCGGCCGGTAGGCGGTCAGGCCGCGGGCATCCAGCCCGGATCGCGGCCGAACCAGGCGGCCAGCCGGTCGTAGGCGGGCGCGTCGGCGGCGATCGGCACCTCGTGCCCGAAAGCCTTTCCGGGACCGCGGAATTCAGGCTTCAGCAGCTGCTTGGACCAGGCCAGGCCGTGCTCGGCGAGCTCCGGATCCAGGGTGCGGCCCTGACCGGTGGCCCGGGTGAGATCCCAGGCGTGCATGGCGAATTCGGTGATCTGCTGATCGGCGCGACCGCGCAGCGGGGCCTCCCCGCCCATGCCGGGCACCAGCCGCTCCGGATCGGCGGCGCGCCACGTCTCGAGCAGCGGCTGCGCGCGGGTGCGGAACTCGGCGGCCCAGTCCGCGCCGACCGGGTCGGGCGGTGCGCCCCAGTCGGGCATCTCGCCGCGCGCGGCGATGGTGAAGTCGCGCAGGATCTGGCCCACGATGTGCTCCAGCAGCCCGCGCACGTGCCAGTCCTCGCACGGAGTAGGCAGGGCTGTCCGGTCCGGGGTGACGGCGGCGATGACATCGCCCATCTGGGCGACGGCCCGTTCCAGGAGATCGATCGTCGGGTCCACCGGTGACTTGTCGGCCATGCGGCCAGACTAGCCCTGCGGCAAGACGTTCCGCGCTCCATCGGGCATGACGATCACCCGTGGCGGGAGAGCGGGTTCCGGCGCGGCCACGGCCCGCGGGGATCGGATCCGCCACAGCAGGTACAGCCCGGCCGCACAGCCCAGGGTGATCACCAGGGCCACCATGCCGGGCACCGCGGAGACCGCCCCGTGCGGATCCCGATACCAGCGCGGCGAATAGGCGACCCGGCCGAAGCTGCTGCCCCGCAGCGCCACCACCAGGCAGGGCACCACCAGTACGGCGAGCGCCACCACGGCGCTGCCGGCGGTCTTCGGGACCGCCGCGCCGAAGCAGAAGCCGATGGCCAGCGCGGTGAGGATCACACCGAGCACCGGGATCACCGCGTACTGGTGCGCGATGCCCGCGGTGCCCGCCGCGAAGACCGCCAGCCCGGCGGTCGCGGCCAGCGCGATCCAGGGCGCACGCCATCGGCGTCCCACCGCCAGCCCGGCCACCACGGCCAGGACCGGGAACGGCGCGGTCCAATCCGGCCGGGGCACCGCGATGATCGCGCTGCCCGCATTGGCCACCGCCACCGCGAGCAGCACCAGGGTGCCCTCGCGCCCGGGCAACAGCAGCGCCGCGACCAGCGCCGCGCCGATGGTGATGGCCGCGGCCACCCCAGCCTGCGCGACGGTGCCGGCATGCTGCACGAACCACTGCGTCGACAGTGTGGTCGCGGTGACCAGGATCAGCGCGGACAGGATCGGGCCCATCGCCAAATCGGTGTTCTCGTGTTCGCCCGACGGTTCCGGCTGCTGGACGGCGATACCCGCGACCAGCATCGCAACGGCCAGCATGAGCAGCCACACCGGTGGCGTTCCGGTCGACGCCCATGCGGTGAGAGGATTGCCCCGGCCGCCCGCGGGCGGCAGCGAGGTCTGGTCGGCGATCAGGATCGCGGACAGGGCGCCGATCAGGTACGCGCCCGTTGCGATGGGTTTGCCGAACACCGCGACCGCGAGCGCCCCGAGCAGGATGCCACTGAAGATGGAATCGATGTAGTTGGCGGTCGTCAGATTTCCCGGGATCGCCGCGTCGCGGTTCCACAGCTGGTCGATCAGAAGCACCACCGCGCTGCCGCTCGACACGATCCACGCCGTCTTGTGCCCGAGCGCGACCACCAGCGCCGCCGAGACCACCGCGAACGCCGCGCCGGCGGCGGCCGCGCGCGGCATGTTCAGCACCAGCAGATCCAGCTGCAGCACCGGGCCTTCGGAGGTCCAGCCCAGATCGAGGGGGGCCATGAGCAGCAGTCCGGCCACCGCCGCGCCCAGCAGGGCGGCCATCGCCTCGATCGGAACCGCGTAGCGTCGCAGCGCCAGGGGCGCCGTCCTGCCCGGCGGATCTGCCAACGCGAACCTCGCGCCCATCTCGTCACCTACTCCCTCGGTGATGCGACGCCTTCCGCGTTACAGCAATAACGAGCAGCTATCTCTCGCGACATTAACAGCTACGGTATGTGGGAACCCTGAGAAGTGGAGTCGGTCACAGTCCTTCGGCGGGCCGGGGAGCGGGCCCGCGACACCGTCAGGCGCAGCGGAAACGGAAGATCGCCGGCGGGGTGACGCCCGGCGCGGAGGTGACCTGAACGGCCGGATCACTGTCCAGCGCACAGCCGATCGGGGTGCTGACCTGAACCCGGTAGCAGCCGAGCGCGCCGTTGTAGACGGCCGTGCCGTCGACGCCGGTGGTGAGAGTCGCCACATTCGCGCCGCCGCCGCAGGGCGCGATGTCGGCGGCCACGCCAGCCATGGGGAACTGCTCGGGGCCGTAGACCGCCTGCACCTTCACCGCGGGATCGGCGGGCGGTTCCGCGGACGCGAGCGGGGCCAGGGCGCACGCGGCGGCGAGAGCGGATGTGACGAGCAGCGTGCGGCGCACCTTGTCTCCTTCGGGACGAGCTGAGGCAGTTCGCCTCCGCGGCCGACGATTCGGCCTCCGCGCCACTATAGGGACTCCCCGGTCCGATCGGTCACATTCCGACCGGCCGATCGCTCAGACCGCGGAGACCGCGCCGACCCGGCTCACGGCGGCCGCGCCGGTTGTCCGGCCGGCGGCGGCGCACTGCTCGGCGGTGAAAGCGACTGCCGCGCCGAGGACTTCGAGCTCGACCCGGTCGCCGACCGTGGGCGCGTCCACGCTCACCCGGCGCACCTGGACAGGTTCGGGGCAGCCGTCGAGATCGAGGGTGAGCAGGACATCCGCACCCCGGAACTCGAGGGCGCGCACGGTGGCGCAGCCGGCGTGACCGTCGGTGGCCGCCCGGGCCAGCAGCTGTTCGGGCCGCATCATGACCGCGCCCGCACCGGTCGGCGCGTTCACCTGCACCGGGATGCGGCCGAGCACGGTCTGGGCGGTCTCCGCGCCGATGGTGGCGTCGAGAAGCACTGTGTCGCCGAGGAATCCGGCCGTGAACAGGTCCGCGGGGGCCGCGTACACCTGCTCGGGGGTGCCGACCTGGGTGAAGCGGCCCGAGCACATGACCGCGACCTGATCGGCGAAGGACAGTGCCTCCTCCTGATCGTGGGTGACCAGGATGCTGGTCATGCCCGCGGCGCGCAGGGTCTCGGCGACGGCCTGCCGGGTGGCGGCGCGGAGTCCGGTGTCCAGGGCGCTGAAGGGCTCGTCCAGCAGCATGAGATCGGGTTTGCGGGCCAGGGCGCGGGCCAGGGCGACGCGCTGCTGCTGGCCGCCGGAGAGCTGATGCGGCCGCCGATCCGCGTAGGACGGGTCGAGCGAGACCATGTCGAGCAGTTCGGCGACGTGCTGCCGGTGCCTGCGCCGCGCGCCCAGTCCCCCGCCGAGCCCGTAGGCGATGTTCTGCCCCACCGTCAGGTGCGGGAACAGTGCCCCGTCCTGGGCTACGTAGCCGATTCTGCGCCGGTGCGACGGCACCGAGAAGCCCTGGCGGGTAATGGTTTCCCCGCCGACGGACACCGATCCGGCGTCCGGGTTCTCGAATCCGGCGATCACCCGCAGCAGCGTGGTCTTGCCGCATCCGGAGGATCCGACCACCGCCGTGGCGCTGCCGTCGGCGACGTCGAGGCTGATGCCGTCGAGCACCGGCGCCTGTCCGAAGGTCTTGCGAACCTGGTCTACGACAAGACGACTCACAGTCCCGCCGCCTTCCTGGATTGGGTGAACAGCAGATAGGTGACCGGCACCGAGACGATGATCATGATCAGCGCGTACGGCGCGGCGGCCGCGTAGTCCAATTCGCCCGACAGCTGCCAGAACTGCATGGCGAGGGTGTTGGTGCCGTTGGGGGCCAGCAGCAGGGTGGCGGTCAGCTCGGTGGCCACGGCCACGAACGCCATGGCCGCCGCCGCGGCCGCCGCGGGCGCGGTGAGCCGCAGGGTGACGCGGAAGAAGGTGGCGGCCGGGGATTTTCCGAGCGCCTGCGAGGCCTCCTCCAGTCCCACCGGCACCTGCGCCAGCCCGGCACGCACGCTCACCAGCGCGCGCGGCAGGAACATGAGCGTGTAGGCGGCCAGGATGGTCGCGGCCGTCTGATAGAGCGCGGGCAGCCAGCGAATCGACACGGTCACCAGCGCCAGCGCGATCACGATGCCCGGCAGCGAACTGGTGATGTAGTTGGCCCCCTCGATGATCCGCGCGAACCGCGAGGTGGAGCGCACCGCGACCCAGGCCACCGGGAAGGCGCACAGGGTGGTGATCACCGCGGCGGTGGCGGCCAAACCGATGGTCTGACCGAGGGATTCGCCGATATCGGTGGTGTTCCACACCGCCGAGCCGCCGATCTTCAGCCACCGGCCGATGGTCCACAGCGGTACGCCCAGCGTCGCCGCCAGCGCGGCGGCCAGCAGCGCGAACAGGGGAATCTTGGCCAGGCCCAGGCGAATCCGGTTCGCGCCCCGCTGCGCGCCGCCGCCGATGCGGGCGTAGCGGGCCCGGCCGCGCACGGTGGCCTCACCGGCCAGCAGCACCAGGCACAGCACCACCAGCACGCCCGAGAGCGTGCTGCCCGCCGCACCCGCGAAGCTGGACTGGTACTGCTGGAAGATGGCGGTGGTGAAGGTGTCGAACCGGATCATGGCGAAGGCGCCGTACTCGGCCAGCAGGTGCAGCGAGATCAGCAGTCCGCCACCGAGAATCGCCAGCCGCAGCTGCGGCAGCACGATGCGTGCGAAGACGGCGAGGGGCCCGGAGCCGAGGGCCCGGGCCGATTCCTCCACGGCGGGATCCAGCCGCCGCAGGGTGGCCGCCGCCGGGAGGTACACCAGCGGGAAGTACGAGACCGTCGAGACGAGCACGCCCGCCCAGAGCCCGTGCAGCGACGGGATGGCGCTGACCCAGCCGTAGCTGTTGACGAAGGCCGGAACCGCGAGGGGGGCGGCGAAGATCGGGCCCCACCAGGCCGCGCCCGGCACGTCGGTGCGCTCCACGATCCAGGCCAGGCCGATGCCCAGCGCCACGCAGATCGGCACGGTCAGCACCACCAGTTCGGCGGTGTTGCGCAGCAATTCGGCCACGCGCGGGCGGAACACCAGCTGTGCGGTCTCGTGCCATCCGGTCGAGACCAGGGTGGACACGATGTACCCCAGCGGCACGAAGGTGGCCGCCACCATGAGCAGGGCGGCGATCGTGACGATCGCGCCGGGCCGGATGGCCGATGTACTCGGGACCATCCTGGTCAGAGCCCGAGAGACCCTGCTGGGCAGGTCCTTCGCCGCCCGGGTGGGTACAGCGGTCCGAACAGCCACGGTTAGAGCAGACCCGCCTCGGTCATGAGCTGCGTGACCTTCTTGGCGTCCAGCTTGCTCGGGTCGATCTTGGGCGCGTCGAGCGAGGCCAGCGGCGGCAGCGCCGGGTTGGCCGCGACGTCCGAGGCCACCGGGTATTCCATGGAGTCACCGTCGCGCAGCACCTCCTGCCCCTGCTTGGAGGTGATGAAGTTCAGGAACTTCTGGGCGTTGGCCTGCTTCTTGCTCGACTTCAGCACGCCGCCGCCGGAGGTGGAGACGAAGGCGCCCGGGTCCTGGTTCTTGAAGTAGAACAGCTGGGTGTTGCCGCTGTTCTCCTTGGTCTTGGCCTGGTCGCGGTACCAGTAGTAGTGATAGATCACGCCGCCGTCGAACTGACCGGTGTTGGCGCCCTTCATGACGGTCGTGTTGTTCTGCGAGATGACCGCGTTGTCCTTCAGGCCCTTCAGCCAGGCCCGGGTCACGTCCTCGCCCTTCTGCACCAGCAGCGCGCCCACGATGGCCTGGAAGTCCGCGCCCGCGGGGGCGGCGCTCCACTTGCCCTTCCACTGCGGCTGCTGCAGGTCGAGCAGCGACTTGGGCAGCTGGTCGGCGGGCAGTTTGGCGGTGTTGTAGACGAAAACAGTTGAGCGGGCCGCGATTCCGGTCCACTTGCCGGTGGAGGGGCGGAACTGGTCCGGCACCTGGGCCAGGGTGTCCTTGTCGACGTCGGAGAACAGGCCGGCGTTCTCGACCAGCGCCATGGCCGGGGAGTTCTCGGTGAGGAAGACGTCGGCGGGCGAGTTCTTGCCCTCGGCCACGATCTGGTTGCCGAGGTCGGTGTCACCACCGTTGCGGAGGGTCACCTTGATGCCGGTGTCCTTGGTGAACGCGTCCACCCACTCCTTGGTGAGGGATTCGTGCTGCGCGTTGTAGACCAGGATCTCGTTGTCGTTCTTCGACGAGCTGGAGCAGGCAGTGGTCGCGCCGAGCACCGCGATCGCCGCCAGTGCGCCGGACACCAGTTTCCATCGAGCCGCCGTCATGACCGTCCTTTCGCTTGCCCAGCCTCGTCTATGAGGTTTGCCTAACCAACGTACCGTCCCATGTCACGGGTTCAAATGCCACCCCACCAATCGACACGGAATCGCTGTAGTCTGCGTGCGTTCCGGGGACGGCCCCGGACAGACAGCAACCGAAGATCGGCCGGAGTCGAAGGATCTCGATGAGCTTGCAGCGGCGTACCCCCTTGACCATCGGACTCGGCGTCGCCGCCGTGGTGCTCGTGGGAGGTGGCATCGCCACCGCGGTGACGTTGAACGGCAAGGACTCCGGACCGAGCGACGACAAGCGCGTCGAGACCGCGGTGCGCGATTTCTACGACGCGCTCTCCGCCGGCGGCGCGTCGCAGGCCGTCGGCAAGACCTGCGCCGGCGACCGCGCCCAGTACGACGCGCTGCCCGAGGCCCAGCGCAAGGCCATGGACCAGGGCAAGATCTCCATGAAGGTCGATTCGGTGCAGGGCATCACCATCACCGGCGACCGCGCCACGGCTGTCACCCTGGGCACGCTCACCCTGCCCGGCACCGCCGACAGCAAGCGTTCCACCGATGAACACCTGCGCAAGGAAGACGGCGTATGGAAGGTCTGTTCCACCGACGCGAAGTAGGACGGTCATGAGCTGCTGCGGCCCGAACCGCCGGCAGCTGCTGGGCCTGCTGGCGGCGGCCGCGGCCCTACCGCTGGCGGCGCCGAGTCCGGCTCGGGCACAGCCGGGTTCACTGGTGGCGACCGATCTCGAGGTCGTCACCATTACCGAGCAGTCGGCCGTCTTCACCTGGACGACGCTGGGCCCGGACGCGGCCGGCAACCCTGTTCCGGTGGAGACCGGCACCGAGGTCTGGCTCGGCCCCGCGGACGGGACCGGGCTGCGGCAGGTCTTCGGCGACCCGCAGCCGACCGCCTATCACTACGCCGAGGTCACTGGGCTGGAGCCCGGGCGCGCCTATCGGTTCGAGGCGCGTTCGCAGGGCATCGCGGCCGCACCCGCGCTGAATGTCGCCACCCGCCAACCGAATACGCCGGAGGCGCAAGGGGTCTTCGCCACATTGGTGCCGCCGCCGGGCCGGCTGCTGCGAACCCTCGCCCTGTCCAATGACATTCACTTCGGCGAGGAGGTCAGCGGGCTCATCACCGCGGGCCTGCCGCCCGGCGTGCGCCAGGAGCCCGGTCTCGCACCGTATCCCGAGGTCATGCTGACCGCGCTGCTCGACGATATGCACCGGCCCGACCGTGCCGTCGACCATCTGCTGCTCGCCGGTGACCTCACCGCCGAGGCCACCCCGGACCAGGTGCGCGGCGTCCACACCCACCTCGCGAACTGGGGTGCGCCGGGCCGGGACTGGTTCGCCGCTCGCGGTAATCACGACCGCCCGCACCTGGGTTCGGACTACGCGGACTGCAGCCCGTACCTCGACCACTACGACTGCTGGGGTGATTCCTTCACCGCCCGACAGCAATTGGCGGCCTACGAGGTCGGCGAGCTGCGCCTGATCGCCCTGGACACCACCCAGCTCGACGCCCCGGGCGGCACTGTGGACCGGTCCCAGCTCGACGAGCTGCGGGACCGGCTCACCGGCGACCCGGACCGTCCCACACTCGTTTTCGGTCATCACCCGATCACCACCGAGTCCGGCTGGTCCAATCTGGCCGGACCGAGCTTCATTCTCGATGCCGCGAATGCCGCCGAGCTGCAATCGATCTACCGCTCCGCGCCCGGCGTCTTCCTGCACCATGCGGGGCACACCCATCGCAACCGCCGTACCCGGCCCGATCTGCCCATTCCGGTGGAATTCCTGGAAGTGGCGGCGGCCAAGGAATATCCGGGCGGTTACACGCTGCTGCGCCTCTACGAGGGCGGCTACATGCTGAATTTCTACAAGACCCGCACCGAAGCCGCGCGGCGCTGGAGCACGCGGTCGCGGGGCGAATACTTCGGTCTGCTGCCCGAATACACGCTGGGCACGACCGCCGACCGCAATTTCGTGGTGTCGCGCGACCTCTCCGGCGTGATCGCGAGCTGAATACGAGAACGCCTCCCGCATGTATGGGAGGCGTTCTCCGATGGAGCGACCGACGGGACTCGAACCCGTGTGACAGGCTTTGCAGGCCTGCTCCTGACCAACTCGGACACAGCCGCAGGGTGTACCCAATAGTGCGGCGAATCGCGCCTGCGGCCGAGGGTTTGAATCACCGTGATTCGTATGCGCCCCGCGGATCGGCTCGGCGCTGCGACCTACCGGTTCGCGACGTGCGATGATCGGGTCATGTCTCGACCACGTCCACTGCCACTCGACCCGATCGAGGAGGCGCACCGTCAGTGGACCGAGCACGGCTGGGGGGACGTGGCCGACGGAATGGCGGCGGTGACGTCGCTGGTGCGGGCGCAGCAGATCGTGATGGCGCGGGTGGACGAAGCCCTGCGGCCGTCCGGTTTGACCTTTTCCCGGTACGAGTTACTGATGCTGCTGAGTTTCAGCAAAACCGGCGCGCTGCCGATGGCGGTGGCCAGCGCCCGCCTGCAGGTGCACCCCACCTCCGTCACCAACACCGTGGACCGGCTGGAGGCGGCGCACTTGGTGAAGCGTGTGCCGCATCCCAGTGACCGGCGAGCGACGCTCATCGAAATCACCGATGCCGGAAGAGAATTGGTGGCCAGGGCCACCACCGAGCTGAACCGGCGAGTTTTCGCCGAGGCCGGACTGCCGCCGGAACGATTGCAATTGCTGCTGCAATTGCTGTCGGAGTTCCGGCAGAGCGCCGGCGACTTCGATCCGGGTAGCTCGCCGACACTATGGGCCGGTCAGTAACCGGTCAGCGACCCAGCAGCCATTTTCCTGCGTCATAGTCTTGGATTCGGCTCGCAAAAGGTTCACCATTGAGCGCATGGTGCTGGTCCTCGGGGTGTCGGCGGGCGCTGCTGGCGCACGTGCCATGCTCACCCATTCCGACCAGCCTCACCTGCCTCCCATCGACCGCTGCAAGGTCCTGCGCCGGGCCGGTGATCGCGGTATGGAGGACCCCGTCTTCGAGGCCATCCAGCAGATGCGCAAGTCGGCCGCCGAGCGCGACGAATTCATTACCGGCATCGCCGTGACCTGCCGCTCGGCCACCCACGCCGAGGCCATTCGCACCGCCGCGGGCCGCAACCGCCTCACGGTCATCGATGAGCCGGTGGCCCAGCTCCGATATCTCCGATTCACCCGGAAGCTACCGAGCGAGGGTTCGGTCCTGCTCTACGACCTGGGCGCGTCGGGACTGACCCTCACTCAGATCGACTGCCGCAACGATGCCGTCCTCGCCACCAAGCGCAGCACCGTCCTGGGTGGTGACGGCCACGACGCGCTGTTGCGCTGGCTGCTCACCCGCGCCGGGGTCACCGTGGATCTGGCCACCACCCGCCGCCAGAAGGAGGCGCTGGCCTCCGAGCGCGTCCTGGCCGTCTGCGACCCGATCACCGGGCAGCGCACCGTGGTAACCCGCAGTGATTTCGCCGAACTGGTCGAAGCGGGCATTCATCACTCGGCGTCCTTCGTCCGCCACATGATCGACGAGACCGGCATCCAGCCCGCCGGAATGGCGCTGCTGGGCGGCTGCACCCGCACCAAGAGCATCCGGGACGAGCTGAAACAGCAGCTGGGCTATCCGCTCATCTACGACCCCGAACCCGAATTCGTCTCCACCCGCGGCGCGGTCCTGCTGGCCGCCGAACGGCCATCGGCCCGCAGCATCCGCAGTGTGCGCCTGCCCCAGGCCGCCACCTCCCACGAGACCCCTGCCCACTCCCCCGTCTCCCGCCGCAAACTCGTTGCGGCAGTGGCGGTCACCGCCACCCTGGGCGGCACCATCGTCGGCGCGCTGGCCATGAACCGCGACGGCGGCGAACACCCCGACGGCAAGCCCCCGACCGTCGAAGTGGTCGGCCCGCCGAAACACGGCTGACGCCAGCGCCCGCGCCGATAACCTCGAGCACGAGGTCCGCCGAACACGCCTGACGCCAGCACCCGCGCCGATAACCTCGAGCACGAGGTCCGCCGAGCAATACCCGCCCCCTCTCGTCACCGTGCCCCGCTGCCTTGAGGCAGCGGGGCACGAGAGTTCCGAGAGGGGTTGCGGCGCTTACTTGTTGGTGAAGTTCGCCGGGCGCTTCTCGACGAAGGCGGCCATGCCTTCCTTCTGGTCCTCGGTCGCGAAGAGCGAGTGGAAGACACGGCGCTCGAAGCGCAGGCCCTCGGTGAGGGTGGTTTCGAAGGCGCGGTCGACCGCTTCCTTGGCGATCATGACCGACGGCAGCGACATGGACGCGATGGTCTCGGCGACCTCCATGGCGGTGGCGACCAGGTCGGCGGCGGGCACGATGCGCGAGACCAGGCCCGCGCGTTCGGCTTCCTCGGCGTCCATATTGCGGCCGGTGAGGATGAGGTCCATGGCCTTGGCCTTGCCGACGGCGCGGGTGAGGCGCTGGGAGCCGCCCATGCCGGGGATCACGCCGAGCTTGATCTCGGGCTGCCCGAACTTGGCGGTGTCGGCGGCGAGCAGGATGTCGCACATCATGGCGAGTTCGCAGCCGCCGCCGAGGGCGTAGCCGGCGACCGCGGCGATGATGGGCTTACGGAACGCGACCAGTCGGTCCCAACCGGCGAAGTGGTCGGTCAGGAACATGTCCATATAGGACTTGGACTGCATCTCCTTGATGTCCGCGCCGGCCGCGAAGGCCCGGTCGGACCCGGTCAGCACGACCGCGCCGACCTCGTTGTCGTTCTCCAGCTCGTCCAGCGCCGCCGAAATGTCGGCCAGGACCTGCGAGTTCAGCGCGTTGAGGGCCTTCGGCCGGTTCAGCGTGATGAGGGCGACCCGCCCCTTGCGCTCCAGCAGAATGGTCTCGAAGTCTGTCACGCCGGTTCCTCTCCCGATCGCTTGCGGATATCGGTGACGATAGCCGAGAAGTCCTTGCCCGCTTCCTCCTGGTTGAAGCGGCTGTAGATCTCCGCCGCCAGCTGCCCGATCTGCCCGTCGACGCCATTGGCCCGCAGCGCGTTCGCCGCGAGACCCAGGTCCTTGGACATGAGCGCGGTCGCGAAGCCGGGCCGGTAGTCATTGTTGGCCGGGCTGGCCGGAACCGGTCCCGGCACCGGGCAATAGGAGGTCAGCGCCCACGACTGCCCCGAGGCGGTGGACACCACGTCGAAGAACTTGTCGTGGGTGAGCCCCAGCTTCTCGCCCAGCACAATGGCTTCCGAGAGGCCGATCATGGAGATGCCCAGCAGCATGTTGTTGCAGATCTTGGCAGCCTGACCCACGCCCGCGCCGCCGCAGTGCACGACCTTGCCGCCCATCACCTCCAGCAGTGGCAGCGCGTCGGCGAAGTCGGCGTCCGCACCGCCCACCATGAAGGTGAGGGTGCCCGCCGCCGCGCCCGCCACGCCGCCGGAGACCGGCGCGTCCAGGGCCCGATGTCCCGCTGCCGCAGCGAGTTCCGCGGCCTGCTTGGCATCGGCGACGTCGATGGTGGAGCAGTCGACGAACAGGGTGCCCGGCTTGGCGGCCGGGAGGATCTCGCCGTAGAGGTCGAGCACGATGCGACCGTTGGGCAGCATGGTGATCACGATGTCGGAGGCCGAAACCGCTTCCGCGGCAGTGGCGACCACGGTCGCCCCGTCCTGGCGGGCCTGATCCTGTGAGGCGGGCACCGGGTCGAAGGCGAGGACGTCGTATCCGGCCTCGACCAGGTTGGCGGCCATGGGTCCGCCCATGTGGCCCAGCCCCAGGAACCCGACCTTGGTATTAGTGCTCATTGCTCGTCCTTCAATGCTCTATACGCCTGAAACAGGTGCGGCCAAACCCAATTCGCGATCGCCGAGCGCGCCGAAGTAGGCGTCCACGTCGGCCTCGGTGACGTCCGCCAGGGTGGCGGGCGACCACTGCGGGTTGCGGTCCTTGTCGATGACCTGGGCGCGGATGCCCTCCACCAGGTCGTGGGTGTTCAGGGAGGCGACGGAGACCCGGTACTCCTGGTTCAGCGCCGTCTCGAGGTCGGCGGCCCGGCGCGCATCGCGCAGCGAGCGCAGCGTGGCCTTCAGCGCCACCGGCGATTTCGACAGCACGTCGGCGGCGGCCTTGGCGGCCTCGGCCCGGCCGTCGAGCTGCAGCCGGTGCACGATCTCCTCGACGGTGTCCGCGCTGTAGCAGGAGTCGATCCACTCCTGCTGTGCCACGAACTCCGAGACCGGTGCGGGCTGTGCGAACTTGGCGATGGCCACGTCGACCTCGGCGGTGGTCAGTGCCTCCAGCAGCGCCGGAATGTGTTCCGACGGAACGAAATAGTCGGCGAACCCGGCCGCGATGGCGTCGCCGGCGGACATGCGCGCGGTGGTGAGCGCGACATGGGTGCCGATCTCGCCGGGCGCGTGCGCCAGCAGGTAGGTGCCGCCGACGTCCGGGATGAAGCCGATGCCGGTCTCGGGCATGCCGACCATGGACCGCTCGGTCACGATGCGGTGCGAGGCGTGCCCGGACAGGCCGACACCGCCGCCCATGACGATGCCGTCCATGACCGCGACATACGGCTTCGGATAGCGGCCGATGAGGGCATTGAGGATGTACTCGTCGCGCCAGAACGTGCCGCTCGGGGAATCCGCGGCCACCTCGGGCGAATCACCCTGGGCCACAGCGTGCTCGGCGTCGTTGTGGATGGCGACGATGTCGCCGCCCGCGCACAGCCCGCGCTCGCCCGCGCCGGTGAGCACGACCGCGCGCACCTCGTCGTCGTCCGCCCAGGCCCGCAGCGCGTCCAGGATGGTCAGCGCCATCGGGTGATTGAGCGCATTGATGGCCCGGGGCCGGTTGAGCGTGATCAGGCCGAGGCCGTCGCGCCGCTCGATCAACACCTCGGGTTCGTGCACCGTGCTCTTCGATGCCTCAGCGCTCATGCTGTTTCCTTTCTGGCGCGAACGGGGGTCCTCCGTGGTTACGCAGGCTGCCGCCTCCGGACCCTGACCGTTCACGCCGCCCCTACCACCGAGCGGGCGACGACCACCCGCATGATTTCGTTCGTGCCCTCGAGAATCTGATGCACCCGCAGGTCGCGGACGATCTTCTCGATGCCGTATTCGGCCAGGTAACCGTAGCCACCGTGGAGTTGCAGGGCCTTGTTGGCCACCTCGAACCCGGCGTCGGTGGCGAACCGCTTGGCCATGGCGCACAGCTCCACCTTGTCGGGGGCGTCGGCGTCCAGCGCGGCCGCGGCCCGCCACAGCAGGGTGCGAGCGGCCTCCAGCGAGGTGCGCATATCGGCCAGCTCGAACTGCAGAGCGGTGTTGTCCAGCAGTCGCGAGCCGAACGCCTTGCGCTGGGCCATATAGGCCACGGTCCGATCGAGCGCGGCCTGCGCCCCGCCCATGGAGCAGGCGGCGATGTTCAACCGTCCGCCATTGAGCCCGTTCATGGCGATGCGGAAGCCGTTGCCCTCCTCGCCCAGCAGGTTGGCCGCCGGGATCCGGGCATTGTCGAGAATGACCTGCCGGGTGGGCTGCGCGTTCCAGCCCATCTTCTTCTCGTTGGCCCCGAAGGACAGCCCGGGCGTATCGGCCGGCACGATGAAGGCCGAGATCCCGCGCGCCCCTTCGCTTCCGGTGCGCGCCATGATCACGTACACGTCGGTGCTGCCCGCGCCGGAGATGAACTGTTTGACGCCGGTGAGCAGGTAGTCGTCGCCGTCACGGACGGCCTTGGTGCTCAGCGCCGCCGCGTCGGAGCCGACGCCCGGCTCGGTCAGCGCGTAGGAGGCCAGCAGGTCCATGGAGCTCAGCCCCGGCAGCCACCGATTGCGTTGCGCCGCATCGCCGTAGGTGTCGATCATCCACGTGGCCATATTGTGGATGGAGATGTAGGCGGCCACGGCCGGGCAGCCGGTGGCCAGCTGCTCGAAGATGCGCACGGCGTCCAGCCGCCGCAGCTCCGAGCCGCCCACGTCCTCGCGCACGTAGATGCCGCCCAGGCCGAGCGAGCCCGCCTTGCGCAGCACATCCACCGGGAAGTGCTTGCGCTCATCCCATTCCAGGGCATTGGGCGCGAGCAGCTCGTCGGCGAAGGAGCGGGCGGTCTCGACGATCGCCTTCTCGTCCTCGTCAAGTACGAACATCAGGTCAGTCCATGGTCGGGATGACGAAGGCGTTGGCGGCGGAGCTGGCGGAGCCGCCCGCGAACGCAGCTCCGTTCCGCAGCCCTTCCGGCCAGCGCTGCGTCACCGTCTTGGTCTTGGTATAGAAGCGGATCGAGTCCGGGCCGTGCTGATTGAGGTCGCCGAAGCCGGAGCGCTTCCAGCCGCCGAAGGTGTGGTACGCGATCGGCACCGGGATCGGCACATTGATGCCGACCATGCCGACCTGCACGCGGGAGGCGAAGTCGCGGGCGGTATCGCCGTCGCGGGTGAAAATGGCGACGCCATTGCCGTATTCGTGCTCGTTGGGCAGGCGCAGCGCCTCTTCGTAGTCCTTGGCGCGCACCAGCATCAGCACCGGGCCGAAGATCTCTTCCCGGTAGATCCGCATCTCCGGGGTGACCTGGTCGAACAGCGAAGCGCCCGCGAAGAATCCGTCCTCGCCGCCCTCGACCACCAGCCCACGCCCGTCGATGACCAACTCGGCGCCCTCGTCGACGCCGATCTGCACGTAGTTGTTCACCCGGTCAACGCCGTCGCGGCCGACCAGCGGGCCGAAGTCCACGCCCGGGTCGTCGGAGAGCCCGACATTGAGCTTGCCGATCCGCTCGATCAGCTTGGCGCGCAGCCGATCCGCGGTCTCCTCGCCTACCGGCACCGCGACCGAGATGGCCATGCAGCGCTCACCGGCCGAGCCGTAGCCAGCGCCGATCAGCTGGTCGGCCACATCGTCCAGATCGGCGTCCGGCATGACGATGGCGTGGTTCTTGGCTCCGCCGAAGCACTGCGCGCGCTTGCCGTTGGCGGTGGCGGTCTCGTAGATGTACTGCGCGATGGGGGTGGAGCCGACGAAGCCGACTGCCTTGATGCGCTCGTCGTTCAGCAGCGTGTCCACGGCCTCCTTGTCGCCGTTGACGACGTTGAAGACGCCCGCGGGCAGGCCGGCCTCGAGGAACAGCTCGGCCAGCCGCAGCGGCACAGAGGGGTCGCGCTCGGAAGGCTTGAGCACGAACGCGTTACCGCACGCGATCGCGGGTCCGGCCTTCCACAGCGGGATCATGGCCGGGAAGTTGAATGGAGTGATGCCCGCGACCACGCCGAGCGGCTGCCGCATGGAGTACACATCGATGCCGGTGCCGGCGCTCTCGGTGTACTCGCCCTTGAGCAGGTGGGGAATGCCGACCGCGAATTCGATGACCTCGAGCCCGCGCTGGATGTCACCCTTGGCGTCGGGAATGGTCTTGCCGTGCTCGGAGGACAACAGCGCCGCCAGCGAGTCCATCTCGTCCTGCACCAGGGCCAGGAACTTCATGAGCACGCGCGCCCGCTTCTGCGGGTTGGTGGCAGCCCAGCCTCGCTGCGCCTCGGCCGCATTGGCGATAACGGCTTCGACCTCGGACTTGGTCGCCAGCGGCACCCGTGCCTGCACCTGCCCCGTACTGGGATTGAAGACGTCGCCGAACTTGCCGGAGGCGCCGGGCACGTGCTGCCCGCCGATGAAGTGGGTGAGTTCGCGAACCATGCCAGTCCTGTCTGTGTCTCCGATCGCGCAGTCGCGCGGTACGTGGCAATCATATAGTTGGACATCCGAGTATTGGATGTGCGATAGCTCACAGGCGGATGGGCGTAACCATGGCGATGTGCCGGAAATCACTCCAAGGTTGTTTTGACGTCCTACTATTTAGATATCGATAGAATCTCGCGCAAAGGACGTCTCATGTCCGACCTGCATGTTCCGGCCCACCCAGTGCGGTTCGTGACCGCAGCGGCGCTGTTCGACGGCCATGACGCGGCCATCAACATCATGCGAAGAATCCTGCAGGCCCAGGGAGCCGAGGTGATTCATCTGGGGCACAACCGGGCCGTGCGCGAGGTCGTGGACGCGGCCGTCACCGAGGACGTGCAGGGCGTCGCGGTCAGCTCGTATCAGGGCGGGCACATCGAGTACTTCGAGTACCTGGCGCAGGCCTTGAAAGAGGCCGGGGCCGAGCACGTGAAGATCTTCGGCGGGGGCGGCGGGGTGATCATTCCCGAGGAGATCGCGCGGCTGGCCGAGTCGGGGGTGACCATCTTCTCGCCGGAGGACGGGCAGCGGCTCGGGCTGCCGGGGATGATCAACCACCTGATTTCGGCTTGCGACGTGGATCTTTCCCACACGCCCGCGGCGGTGGAAGCGGTGCTGAGCGGGGATCGGGCGGCGCTGGCGCGGACCCTCACCTGCCTGCAGCAGGGGACGCTGCCGGAGGCGGACCGAGCGGCGCTGACGGCCGCGGCGGCGGTGCGGCATGTGCCCGTGCTGGGCATCACCGGCACCGGCGGATCCGGAAAGTCCTCGCTCACAGACGAACTCGTGCGGCGGTTGCGCACCGATCAGCAGGACAAGCTGCGGGTCGCGGTGCTGGCGGTGGACCCGACCCGGCGGCGCGGCGGGGGTGCGCTGCTGGGCGACCGGATCCGGATGAACGCCCTCGACGGCGAACGGGTCTACTTCCGGTCGCTGGCCACCCGGGGCGAGCGGGAACTGCCGCACGATATCGACACCATGGTGATCGCCTGCAAGGCAGCGGGATTCGATCTGGTGATCCTGGAGACGCCCGGCATCGGCCAGGGTGACGCGGCCATCGCCGAGCACGTGGACGTGTCGCTGTACGTGATGACGCCGGAGTTCGGCGCGGCCTCCCAGCTCGAGAAGATCGACATGCTCGATTACGCGGATGTGGTGGCCATCAACAAGTTCGAGCGGCGCGGGGCCGAGGACGCGTTGCGCGATGTGTCGCGGCAGCTGGTGCGGAATCGGGAGGAGTTCCACGCCACGCCCGAGGACATGCCGGTCTTCGGCACCAGCGCGGCGACCTTCAACGATGACGGGGTGACGGCGCTCTACCAGCACCTGAGCGGATTGCTCGCCGAGCAGGGGCTGCCCTTGCAGGAAGGCGTGCTGCCGCGAGTGGCCACCCGCACCTCCACCCGCTTCGCCCAGATCATTCCGCCCGCCCGCGTGCGCTATCTGGCCGAAATCGCGGAAGCCGTGCGGGATTACCATGCCGGCACCGCGCGCGAGATGGAAGCCGCGCGGCGTATCCAGCGCCTGGAGCAGGTACTCGCCGAGCTGCCGGGCGACGGCGCGCTCCCGGCCGCCCCGGCGAGCGCGACCACCAGCGATGCCGTCGCCTCCGATGCCGCCGGAGAGGTGCTGCGCGGGCTACTCGCGCAGGCTCGCGCCGGCCAGACGCCGGAAACCGCTGCGCTGCTGGCGGAATGGCCCGCAGTCGCGGAATCGTACCGGGGCGACGAACAGGTGGTGCGGGTCCGCGATCGGGAGCTGCGGACGGCACTGCGCCGGGAGACCTTGTCCGGCAGTTCGATTCCCCGGGTGGCGCTCCCCCGCTTCACCGATCACGGAGAGCTGCTGCGGTTCCTGCGCTCGGAAAACCTGCCGGGACGCTTCCCGTTCACGGCCGGGGTGTTCCCGTTCAAGCGGGACAACGAGGATCCGGCACGCATGTTCGCGGGCGAGGGCGATGCCTTCCGCACCAACCGCCGGTTCAAGGTGCTCTCCGAACACGCCGAGGCCAAACGGCTTTCGACCGCGTTCGACTCGGTCACGCTGTACGGGCACGACCCGGCCGAGCGGCCGGACATCTACGGCAAGGTCGGCACCTCCGGGGTGTCCATCGCCACCCTCGACGATATGAAGGCGCTCTACGACGGCTTCGACCTCGACGCGCCCGCCACCTCGGTGTCCATGACCATCAACGGTCCCGCGCCGACGATTCTGGCCTACTTCCTCAATGCCGCCATCGATCAGGCAGTGGCGGAGTTCGCGGCCGAGCAGGGCCGCGAGCCCACCCCCGACGAGGCGGCCGGCCTGCGCGCTCGCACCCTGGCCACGGTGCGCGGCACTGTGCAGGCCGACATCCTCAAGGAGGACCAGGGCCAGAACACCTGTATCTTCTCCACCGAGTTCAGCCTGCGCATGATGGCCGACATCCAGGAGTGGTTCGTGCGCAACGGCGTTCGCAACTTCTACTCGGTGTCCATCTCCGGCTATCACATCGCCGAGGCCGGGGCGAACCCGATCAGCCAGCTGGCCTTCACGCTGGCCAACGGCTTCACCTATGTGGAGGCGTATCTCGCGCGGGGCATGGACATCGACGACTTCGCGCCCAACCTGTCGTTCTTCTTCTCCAATGGCATGGACGCCGAGTACTCGGTGATCGGCCGGGTGGCGCGGCGCATCTGGGCGATCGCCATGCGCGACCGGTACGGGGCCAACGAGCGGTCGCAGAAGCTGAAGTACCACGTGCAGACCTCCGGGCGGTCACTGCATGCACAGGAGATGAGCTTCAACGACATTCGCACCACACTGCAGGCGCTCATCGCGGTGTACGACAACTGCAACAGCCTGCACACCAATGCCTACGACGAGGCGGTCACCACGCCGACCGCGGAATCGGTGCGCCGGGCGCTGGCCATCCAGCTCATCATCAACCGGGAGTGGGGGCTCGCGATGAACGAGAACCCGCTGCAGGGCAGCTTCATCATCGACGAGCTGACCGATCTGGTGGAGGAGGCGGTGCTGCGCGAGTTCGAGCGGATCAGCGAGCGCGGCGGGGTGCTCGGGGCCATGGAGACCGGCTATCAGCGCGGGCGGATCCAGGACGAGTCCATGCTCTACGAGCGCCGCAAGCACGACGGCAGCCTGCCCATCATCGGGGTCAATACCTTCCGCAATGGGCACGAGGAAGCGCCTCGGGTACTGGAACTGGCCCGCGGCACCGAGGCGGAAAAGCAGTCTCAGCTGCAACGAGTCCGCGAATTCACCGATCGGCACCGGGATGCGGCGCCGGCGGCGCTGGCCCGGCTCGCGGCCGCCGCGGCGAGCGACGAGAATGTTTTCGAGGTGCTGATGGATGCCGCGCGAGTGTGCACACTCCAGCAGGTCACGGACACCTTCTTCACGGTGGGCGGCCAGTACCGGCGCAATGTCTGATTAAAACGTCCGATTCTGCCGCGTGCCGATTTCCGATCGATAGCAATTTCTCAGCTATATCTGAATCATTCGGTTCGATCACAGCTGACATTCGATTCAGATCGGGGAATCGGGGTCGGGGAGGACAGGAAGACCATGATGCGTCACACCACCCGGAGAACCACCGCCAGACTGATCGCCGTCGCACTGCCCGTCGCGGCCGCCGCCACCCTGTTCGCGGGCGTGGCCTCGGCGGCAGCGCCGGACAGCGCGCCGGCCCCGGCGGTACAGCCGGTCCAGGCCACCCCGGTCACCGACGGCGTCCCGTTGGCCCCGGTGACCACCGACCCGAATGCCCAGTTCCCCGACCCGGCCGTGAACGGCGCGGCCGCGGGCGCGCTCACCGGCAGTGCGGGCGGCGCGGCCCTCGGATCGGTCGTCGGCTCCGTCCCCGGCATGATCGGCGGCTCGGCCCTCGGCGCCCTGATCGGCGGCGGCATCGGCGCCCTGGTCGGCATCCTCGACCCCAGCATCATCCCGCAGGTGCTGCCGTAACCGCGAATCGCACCACCGCACAACAACTGTGCCGCGCCCACCTCGCCGGGCGCGGCACAGTCGTCTACCGACCCGCCGGGATACCGGCCGGGCGACGACCGCGGCGGTGTCTCCGGGGCGGCGAGGACGTGGCGTGCTTCGATGTCCGAACACGCGAGCTCGAACGGATGGGCGTGGAACAATCCGAACAGGCTGACCCAGACGGAAGGGACCTCATGGACCTCGCGGGAATGACTGTCGTGGACGCCCACATTCACCAGTGGGATCCGCTCACCACGCCACGTGAGTTCAGCGGGCTGGCGAAGCTGTTCCGCTATGTGCCGGTGCCGATCGATCTGGCGAAACGGCTGGCGCCGCGGCGCGACCGCGAATTCGTCGGGGATCCAACACCTGTCATCCATCCGTACCTGCCGCGCGACTACCAGGAAGACGCGGGAGACGTGCCGGTCGAGGCCATCGTGCACATCGAGGTGGAGTGGGTCGGCAAGGGTCCGCTCGGGCCCGCCGACGAAACCCGATGGGTGAGCAGCCTGCCCTTCGGCGTGGACACCCCCGCGCTCGGGGCGATCATGGGCGCGGGCGACCCCACCGCCGCCGAGTTCGCCGAACTGCTCGACGCGCACCGGGCCGCCTCGCCGCTGTTCCGGGGCATTCGCGCCCGCGTCGAATACCACCCGGACCCGGACGTGCGCGCGACCTGCAAGACACCGGGCCTGCTCACCTCCCCCGCCTTCCTGGACGGCTTCGGCGCGCTCGCCGACCGCGAGCTCGCGTTCGAGGCGTGGGTGTACTCGGGACAGCTGCCCGAGGTGGCCGCGCTGGCCGAGCGCTATCCCGGCACCACCATCGTGCTCAACCATCTCGCCACGCCCGCAGGCATTTTCGGGCCGGTCGGGCGGAACTCCGGGCGCAATCCCGGGCAGCGGCGTGAGCTGTTCGTGCGCTGGCGCGACGACCTCACCGCGCTCGCCCAGCACGCCAATGTGGTGGCCAAGGTGAGCGGCCTGATGATGCCGATCCTCGGGCATCCGGTGCCGCGGCGGGGTCAGCCGACCCCGGTTCCGGTACTGCTGGAACGGATTTCGCCGATGCTGGAGCACGCGCTCGACGTGTTCGGGGCCGATCGGCTCATCTGGGGCTCGAATTTCCCGGTGGACAAGCCGATTACGAGCATCCCGAATGCCGCGCAGGCGGTGGCCGGCGCGCTGGCCGGGCACGGGGCCGACGACAAGGCCATCGAGCAGATCTTCCGCCGCAATGCCGAACGGGTGTACGGGATCGACCTGCGCTGAGCCCACTCCCCGGGACGGATTTGCCGCGTCTGCCTTTGCCGGAGGGTCGCTGTGGCTATCGTGATGCGCCATGGAACGGATCCTGCGGATCGGAATGGGTTTCTGGGAGTCCCGGACCTTGCTCAGCGCAGTCGAACTCGGCGTGTTCACGGTGCTCGGGCATCGGCAACTGACCGCCGAACAGCTACAGCGCGAACTGGGCCTGCATCCGCGGTCCGCCCGTGACTTCTTCGACGCGCTGGTGGCCATGGAGATGCTGCGGCGCACCGACGATCGGTACGCCAATACCGCTGACACCGCCACCTATCTGGACAGCACCGGGAGCGAGTACATCGGCGGCTTCCTGGAGATGGCCGCGGCCCGGCTCTACCCGTTCTGGGGCCGGCTCACCGAGGGCCTGCGCACCGGGCAGCCGCAGAACGAGGCCCGCGACGGCGGCGACTTCTTCACCACGCTCTACCGGGATCCGCAGCGGCTCTACGACTTTCAGCGCGCCATGACGGGGCTGTCGCTGCCCAGTGCGCACGCCCTCGCCGAGGTGTTCCCGTGGCATCGCTGGAAGTCGATGGCCGATATCGGCACCGCCCAGGGCGCGCTGCTGCGCACCGTCCTGGAGACCAATCCGCACCTGCACGGCATCGGCTACGACCTGGCGGCGGTGGAGCCGATCTTCACCGAATACAGTGCGCCGGTGGCGGATCGGGCCATCTTCCAGGCCGGCGACTTCTTCAGCGATGAGCTGCCCGAGGCCGATGTCCTGGTCTTCGGCCACATCCTGCACGACTGGGACCTGCCCACCAAGCTCATGCTGCTGGAGAAGGCCCACCGCGCCCTCCCCGACGGCGGCGCCATCCTCGTCTACGAGTCGCTCATCGACGACGACCGCCGCACCAATCTCTCCGGTCTGCTGATGAGCCTCAACATGCTCATCGAGACACCCGGCGGCTTCGACTACACCGCCGCGGACCTGCGAACCTGGCTGGCCGACACCGGTTTCCGCGACCCGCAGACCGAACACCTCGCCGGGCCGGAGTCCATGGTCTGGGCGGTGAAGTAGCCGCTAACCCGGCAGAGCGAGGTACTGCGCGCCGAGTAGATCGGCGGTGCGGCTGACGTGGTCGACGATGCGGGTGGCGTCGGCGTCGATGGCGCCCGTGCGCCAGGCGGTCAGGAGTTCGATGAAACCGCCGATGCCCATGAGAACGCCCATGCGCAGGTCGGATTCGTCGACACCGGGCCGCAGGTAGGGGCGGGCGGTGGCGATCAGCAGGTCGGTGGCCTCGGTGAGCATGGCGGTGCGGCGCTCCTCGAGGATGCGGCTGCCGGCATGATCGCCGAACAGGATGCGCGCCGGGCCCTCCGACTGCAGGGCGACCGCGCGGGCGATGGCCAGGCGCAGAATGCCCAGCGCCGGATGCTCGAGGTTCTCGGCGACCACCGCTGAGAGTTCCGCCAGCACCTGGAATCCGACCTCGTCCCAGACCGCGCCCAGCAGTTGGTCGCGATCGGCGAAGTGCTCGTAGAAGTAGCGATCATTGAGGCCCGCGCGGGTGCACACGCCGCGCATGGTCACTGCGGCCCAGCCGTTTTCGAGCCAGATGTCCAGCGCCGCCGCGATCAGCCGCTCGCGGCGCTCGGCGCGGCGTTCCTCCTGGGTGCGGCCGCCCCAGGTGCCGCCGCGCCGGGTCGGCGCGGGCCCCGGGGACACGTCGGCGGCTGCCGGTGCGGGCACGTCCATAGTTGACAAAATAGCGCACCGGGAGCCTAATTGGTGGCAGGTGCGGCCAGTGGTGGCACACGCCACCAATTGACTGCCCGGACGGCACGGCCCCGGGAGTTCCCATGCGACTCAACCCCTTCGGCGGACCCCGCCGCACCCAGCAGGCGGACGCGGTGGTGACCGGCGCGGGCAGCGGCATCGGCCGCGCCTTCGCGATCGAGATCGGCAAGCGCGGCGGGCGGGTGGTCTGCTCCGACATCGACGCCGGGCGCGCCCGCGACACCGCCGAAATGATCGGCGACACCGGGGGAAAGGCCTTCGACACCGTCTGCGACGTGAGCAGCCTGGACCAGGTGACCGTGCTGGCGAACACCGCCGAGGAATGGTTCGGCAAGAGCCCGGATCTGGTGGTCAACAATGCCGGCATCGGGCGCGGCGGCACGCTCATCGGCGACACCCCGCCCGAGGAATGGCATCAGGTGCTCGACGTCAATCTGTGGGGCGTCATCCACGGCTGCCACGTCTTCGCGCCCCGGCTGCGCGCGAGCGGGCACGGCTCGATCGTGAACGTGGCCTCCGCGGCCGCCTTCGGGTCCGCGCCGCGCATGGGCGCCTACAACGTGAGCAAGGCCGGGGTGCTGGCGCTGTCGGAAACGCTGGCCGCGGAACTGTCCGGCACCGGCGTCACCGTCACCGTGCTGTGCCCCACCGGGGTGCGGACCAACATTCTGGAAGGTGTGGAGATCGGCGACGAGACCATCCAGCTCTGGGGCGACCGCCTCCTCCGCTGGACCGGTCGCCCGCCCGCGTCCATCGCCCGCGCCACCCTCGACGCGGTGGATCACGGTCAGCTGTACGTGGTCCCACAGCTCGAGGCCAAGGCGATCTGGCAGTCCAAGCGACTGCTGCCCGAGACCTACACCCGCGCCGCCGGATTGCTGGAGCGGCTGGTGCGGTAGCCACAGCGGCAAGGAGTTGAACAATGGCGTTCGCGTATTCCGACATGCTCGGTGTCGTCCAGGATCGGCAGTGGGCGCTGGCCGATCTCGACTGGGACGCACCGGGAGCCGAGCTCATCACCGATGAGCAGCGACCCGCGCTCGCGGCCTTCATGGCCGATCTGGTGTGGATCGAGCACGTCGGCGCCCGCGGGTTCGCGGCGCTCACGCTGCGCGCGCCCGACGGGCCGCTCAAGGAGATCTACCGGTACTTCCACGCCGAGGAGCAGAAGCACGCCAATGCCGAACTGGCCCTGATGCGGCGCTGGGGCATGCTCGACGGGGACGCGATGCCGCTGCCCAACAAGAACATCCGGCTCGTCATCGAATGGCTGGACCGGTACGGGGACGATCTGTCCCTGCCGGTGCTCGGCACCGTGATCCCCTCGCTGGAGTGCGCGCTGGACGGGGCACTGGTGAAGTTCCTGCTCGACGAGGTGCGGGATCCGCTGTGCCACGAGGTGTTCCGGCACATCAACAGCGACGAGTCCCGGCATCTGGCGGTGGGGTTCCAGGTGCTCGAGCAGCTGGGTGCGGGGCCGCTGCGGCGAATAGCCATCGAGACAGCGGGTTTCGCGCTGCGCCCCACCTTCCTGCTCGGCGCGCTGCTGTACACGCCACTGCTGTCCCGCATGTCCGCCAACATCATGGCGATGGGGCTGGACGAGGAGAAGCTCTGGAATGCCGTGCGGCGCTATGAGAAAGCCGGTGAGCGCAGCCCGGACATCAAGCGCATGCCGCTCTACCACGTGGTCCGGCTGCACGGCATGGCCACCATCAACCACTGGCAGCCGATCCAGGGCATCAACGATGCCC
This sequence comes from Nocardia sp. NPDC004123, assembly GCF_053603795.1. Lineage (NCBI taxonomy): Bacteria > Bacillati > Actinomycetota > Actinomycetes > Mycobacteriales > Nocardiaceae > Nocardia > Nocardia sp. NPDC004123. Next base: position 23,857 of record NZ_JBSGGG010000042.1, on the reverse strand, counting down.
TGAACAAGGCCATCGATCACTTTCCCGTGCGCGTCCTGCGCCACACCCCCTCCTGGTCCAAGGCCCTGACCTACGAGCCGGTGGCGAAATGACCGCCCCGATCCGCCGGAGCGACCCGGGCAGAGCCCGCGACGCCTACACCGGCCCCCGGATTCACTGCACCCACTGGCGTGACCAGCACGAGCTGGACCGCCTGCACGTCGCGGTCATCGGCAGCGGCGCCGCACTGGCCCGGGTGGTGCCGCCGATCGTCGCCCAGGCGCGCAGGGTAACCGTGTTCCAGCACGATCCGATCTGGATTCTGCCCACCCCATCCGTGCCCGGCGTGGGAATTCTGTTGCGCCAGTTGCCCGCCGATGCATTGGGACTGCTGCCCAGCGACTCCGCGCCGCCGTTGCCCGGAGATCCGGCACGCCAGGACGAGCGTGGGGCCGGGCGCCAGGGAGACAGCACCGCGCCGGCCGACAAGGTTGCAGAGGAACGCGGTCCAACACGAGCGCCGCGCGCAGACGGTCGACCGCATCCCCGATCCAGGGAGGTTGCCAGTGGAGCTCCGAGGCCCGTCCTGAGCGCGCTGGGCGTCTCAGGGCTGGGCGTCCTGCGCTGGTGCGCTCAGCAGGCGCTGCGGCGGGCGGCCGCGGCGAATCTGCGTGCGCAGGTCGGGGATTCGTGGCAGCGGCGGCAGCTGACGCCGGATCGGCCCGCCGCGGTGCGGGTGCACAGTCGCTACTACCGGGCCCTGCGGCAGCGGAACTGCCGGCTCATCAGCTGGCCCATCGCCCGGCTCGCGCCGCTCGGGATTCGCACCGTGGACGGGGTCGAGCATCGGGTGGACTGCATCATCTACGCGGAGGACGCATCGTGACAAAGACCGTCGTGGACCACGAGATCGTCATCGTGGGCGCGGGATTCTCGGGAATCGGGACCGCGATCGCGCTGCACCAGGCCGGTTTCGACGATTTCGTCATGATCGACGAGGCGGACGGGGTGGGCGGCACCTGGCACTGGAACACCTATCCCGGTATCGCCGTGGACATTCCGTCGTTCAGCTACCAGTACTCGTTCGAGCAGCAGCGCTCCTGGTCGCGGGTGTACGCGCCCGGACGGGAGTTGAAGGCGTACGCCGAGCATTGCGTCGAGAAATACGGGCTGCGGCCGCGGATCCGGTTCGGCACCACCATCGCCCGCGCCGACTTCGACGATGTGCTGCACCTGTGGCGGGTACGCACCACCGACGGCGACGAGCTCACCTGCCGCTTCCTGATCGGCGCGACCGGGGTGCTGACCCGGCCCAAACTGCCCGATATCCCCGGCGCGGACCGGTTCCGGGGCGAGACCATGCACACCGCGCGCTGGGATCACGGGATCGATCTGCGCGGCAAGCGGGTCGGCATCATCGGCACCGGAGCCTCGGCCATCCAGATCATTCCCGAGATCGCCCCGGAGGTGTCGGAACTCGTTGTCTTCCAGCGCACTCCGATCTGGTGCCTGCCCCGGCCCGACGCGCCCCTGCCGCCGCCGGTGCGCGCCCTGATGCGGCTGCCCGGCGGGCAGTTCCTCACCCGCTGGCTCAGCCAGGCATTCGTCGAGCTGACCTTCCCGCTCTCGGCGCACTACTACAAGGTGCTGCCCATGGTGAAGCTCGGCGAGCGCACCGGGCTGGCCCACCTGCGCGACCAGGTGCAGGACCCGGTCGTCCGGGAGCAGCTCACGCCGAAATACGCGCTGGGCTGCAAGCGCCCGTCGTTCTCCAACGACTACCTGAAGACCTTCAACCGCGAGAACGTCACGCTGGAGACCGATCCCATCACCGAGATCACCGCCACCGGACTGCGCACCACCGGCCGCCACCACCAGGTCGACGTGCTCATCCTGGCCACCGGCTTCAAGGTCATGGAGTCCGGCAATATGCCCACCTTCGACCTGCACGGCAGCGGCGGCCTGCGCCTCGAGGACTGGTGGGACACTCACCGCCTGCAGGCCTACGAGGGGGTCAGTGTGCCCGGCTTCCCCAACTTCTTCACCATCATCGGCCCCTACGGCTACAACGGCGCGTCCTACTTCACCCTCATCGAGATGCAGACCACCCACATCCTGCGCCTGCTCCGCAATGCCCGCCGCCGCGCCGCCACCCGCATCGAGGTCACCCCCGAGGCCAACGAGCGCTACTTCCAGGAAATGCTCGCCCGCCGCGGCACCCAGGTCTTCTGGCAGGACAGCTGCACCCTGGCCAACTCCTACTACTTCGACAAGAACGGCGACGTCCCGCTGCGCGCCATGAGCACCCCCGAAGCCGCCTGGCGCGCCGCCCATTTCGACCTGCGCGACTACCATTTCGAGTCCCTGGACGAACTCCGCACGACGGGCCGTCCCGCCGCCCGCACCGCCACGGCCTGACCGTCAGCGCTGCAGCGGCGGGGCCACGGCCGACGTGCACCCGCACTGACTCCCAGCGGTCCGGGAGCGGCTGGGCCACTGTGGGATTCGAGTTGTCCGCAGCTACTGATGAAACAGGCCGCGAATCAGGCGATCAGGTGTCGAGGGCGCGGTAGAGGGCGCGGAGTTCGCGTAGACCGGCGGCGACGGACTGCTCGTCCTCGGCCGTCATGCGCAGAGCCTGGCGGAGCAGGACGGCGTCGAGATCGTCCGGGGCCGGGCGGAATTCGGGCTTGGGGAGGGCGGGGAGCGCCGTGTCGTCGCCGTAGAGGTCGGTGGATTCGGCGGGCGGATCGGCGCGCTGGACGCTGCCGATGAGGGCGTCGAGTTCGACGCCGCGCAGGGTGAGCAGTTCGCTCGGGCGCTCGTCGAGGCGTTCGGCGATGACGTAGCAGACGGCGGCGGCATGCTTGCAGGGCCAGCCGGAATCGGGGCAGCTGCACGAGAAGTCCAGCTCCGACACCGTGGTGGGGAGCAGCAGCGGGCCGAGGGCCTGGGGCAGGGTGCCCGCGGCGATCTCACCCAGCATGCCGGGGGTGGCGCGGACCAGGTCCACCAGCTCGTCGAGGCGGTCCTCGCGCAACTGCCGCAGGGTCAGCACCGAGATGAACGGGCGGGGTTGGCTGCCCTGTACTTCCGCGCTCACCAGGCCGGGCTCCAGGCGGTAGTTCACCACCTGACCGGTGCGGGCGTAGGAACGGCCGCGGGCGAGGCGACCGGCGTCCGCGACGCCCTCGACCGCCTCCAGAAACGAACGGCCCCACCAGGTCCGGGCGAACGCGGTGCCCCGGCGGCTGCGCGGCTGCACCCCGCCGCGGACCGGGCGGCGTTTGCCGTACTCGCTGAAGTCGATGACATTGCTCATTCGCCGACCGCCTCCGATCCCAGAGCGAACAGTTCCCGCAATTCGTCGTCGCCGAGTTCGGTGATCCAGTTCTCGCCGGTGCCCACGGTGAGGTCGGCGAGCTGACTCTTGCCCTTCAGCATGTCGTCGACGCGCTCCTCGATGGTGTCGACGCAGACCAGCTTGCGCACCTGGACATCACGGCGCTGGCCGATGCGGAAGGCGCGGTCGGTGGCCTGGTTCTCCACCGCCGGATTCCACCAGCGGTCCAGGTGCACCACGTGATTGGCGGCGGTCAGGTTGAGGCCGGTGCCGCCCGCCTTGAGCGACAGCAGCATGAGCGGCGCGCCGTCCTCCTCCTGGAAGCGAGTGACCATGTCGTCGCGGCGCTGCTTGCTCACCCCGCCGTGCAGGAACGGCACCTCCGCCCCGAAACGCTCGGACAGGAAGGGCGCCAGCAGGTTTCCGAACTCCGCGAACTGGGTGAACAGCAGCGCCCGCTCCCCGTCGGCGATCGCCGACTCCAGAATGTCCTCCACCAGCGCCAGCTTCCCGGACCGATGATGCCCCCGGCGCAGCAGCGCCGACCCGTCGCTGAGGAAATGCGCGGGATGGTTGCACACCTGTTTGAGCCGGGTCAGTGCGGCCAGCACCGCGCCCTTGCGCTCCATGCCCTCGGCCGCCTTCAGCTTGGCCGACATATCGTCCAGCACCGCCTGATACAGCGCCGCCTGCTCCACGGTGAGGTTGGCCCGCACCGTCATCTCGATCTTCTCCGGCAGATCCGAGATCACCGCCGGATCGGTCTTGACCCGGCGCAGCACGAACGGCGAGGTGATGGCGCGTAGACGGGTGACGGCGTTCTCGTCGTGCTCGCGCTCGATCGGCACCGCGAAGCGGGCATGGAACTCGGAGGCCTTGCCCAGCAGCTTGGGATTGGCGAAATCCAGGATCGAGCGCAGCTCCTCGAGCCGGTTCTCCACCGGGGTTCCGGTGAGCGCCAGGCGGTGTCGGGCCGGCACCAGCCGTGCCGCGCGCGCCTGCCGGGTCCCGGCGTTCTTGATGTGCTGCGCCTCGTCGAGCACCACCCGCTGCCAGTCCTGGCGCTTCAGGTCCTCGACATCCCGGGCCAGCAGCGCGTAGGTGGTGACCACCAGATCCGAATCCGTCACCGCCACAGCCAATTCCGCGCCCGAGCGCCGCCCGGCGCCGTGGTGCACCAGCACCCGGAGATCCGGGGCGAAGCGTTCGGCCTCCCGCTGCCAGTTGCCCACCACCGACATCGGGCACACCAGCAAGGTGGGCCCGATAGCCTCCGATTCACTTGCGGCAGCGGCTGTTTCACGCTCGTGCACCAGCAGGGCCAGCACCTGTACGGTCTTGCCGAGACCCATGTCGTCGGCGAGGATCGCCCCGCATCCGAGCCGGCTCATGGCCGCCAGCCAGGTCAGGCCGCGCTGCTGATACGGCCGCAGCTGAGCCTTCAGCCCGACCGGATCCGGGACGGGCTCGACCGACCGCTCACCGTCGAAAAGCTCCGCGGCCCAGCCGGTCGCGGTGACCTCCTCCAGCGGCACCCCGATCACCGGATGCGCGGACAGCTCGGCGAACAGGCCGCCGACGGTGGTCTCGGTCTCGTCGGCGCGGCCCGAGACGTAGTCGGCGGCCGCGGCCAGCATGCGGTGATCGGCCTGCACCCACTCCCCGCGCAGCCGCACCAGATCCGATTTCGCGTCCACCAGCCGCGACATCTCGGCGGGCGTCAGCACGGTGTCGCCCAGCGCCAGCTCCCAGCGGAAGGACACCAAACCCTTGAGCCCGACGGCGGTTTCGGTGGCGGCCGGGCTCTGCACCCGCAGTTTCATGGCGGGCGCGGCCACCCGCCAGGCCCGCGGCAGCATGAGCCGCACCCCGGCCGACCGCAGCGCGTTCGCCCCGTGCGCGACCAGATCCATCACCACCTCGGTGGGCAGGAACAGGTCCATGCTGCGGGCATCGCCGGGCAGATCGCGCAGGCGCGGATACGCCTGCTTGGCGGCCGCCAGCTTCTCCCCCGCAATCCGCATGAGCTGCGGATCCCCCGGCAGCAGCACCGGTTGCGGCGCCTCCCCTTCCTCGCGCAGGCAGACCTCGAGCCGCCACAGTTCGCCCGGTTCCTCACCGTCCGGTTCCAGCAGCCGCAGCACCAGCTCCGGCTCGTCGGCGGTGAGACTGGTCCGCCAGTCGTCCAGCACCGAGGCCACTCGATGCGATCCGGTCTCCAGCGGCGTCGCCGCGACCAGCGCGGTCAGCAGCGGATGCGACCCCGATTCCCGATCCGGCCGCTCCGGAATGTGCAGGCGCAGGAGGGGATCGGCCAACTCACCGACAAGGTTCTCCAGCACCTCGGCAGGCCGCCCGGCCACCTGCAACGCACCCGGCATGGCCACCGCGAGCTCCGCCAGCCAGGCCCGCTGCCGCTGTCCGCCCACCAGCCGCCACCGCACCCACCACTCCCCGTCGTCCCGCCGCACCTCCGGCACCACCCGCCCCGCCCGCACCCACCGCAGCACCCCGCGCGCCACATGCCCGAGAAACCGCAGATCCCCCGCCACCGCCCCCGCCGGTAGTTCCTGCGACAGGACCCGGGCAGCGGTCTCCGGTGCCAGCGCATGCGCCCGCACCTGCGTCTGCTCCGGCCCGTACTCCCCCCTCACCAGCGCCTGCGCCCGATGCCGCCACTTCGCCCCGCGCACGATCGAACCGAGCGGTTCCGGCAAACCCTCCGCATACCCGGCCGTGTCCTCGCCCGGGTCGTGCCACAGCACCAACCCGGACCCCGGCGACCACAGCCCGTGCAACATCCGCCCATCCAATCAGTCACCCCCGACAAGCCGGCCGGCCCCTCTTTATTTCTGATCGGATACGGAACATACTGGATAAATCCGCAGGTCACCGCACGCGTCGGTGTCCGCTGTGTCCGTTGCACTACATTGTCGTGCCCGGACGGCAGCCGCGCGGGGCGCACCCGACAATCCACCGCGACTCAACCCGGAGCCGTGGCACTTTCGAGACCGTAGGGAGGCCGTGACGATGACGATTCTGCTCCAAGTGCTCGAGCAGAGCTTCACCCCCACGACACAGTGGGAACGGCGGAAATTCACCTTCGTGGACACGAGCAAGATCGTGGGGATGCGCCTGGACGGGCAGTCCGGGGTGTGGCTGGATCTGTCCCGACCCGGCGAGTCGCAGCGCCTCGCCCGCACGGCGGACCCGCGCGACTCCATCACGTTCCTGCTCACCGTTTTCGCCAAGATCGCCGAATGCGAGGAGCGGGGCGGTTCGTGGCTCATCGGCCACGACGGCGCGTGTGTGGATTCCATTGCGGCAACGCGCTTTCCGCCGCAGCTCTCCGAAACCGCCGCGGACGACATCCTCGCGCACGCCTGGCTCTAGTAAGCCCAACGGGAGTGCGAAGTCCGCGTGACGGCACGCACCGATCGGCTGGTGCGGTACACGTATTGCCGTGTGGCTCACGGGCGGAACCTTCCTGCTCCGGCTGCTCGGCGCTGTGGTCGTCCTGCTCGTGGTCCTTGGGTGCGAGTCCCTCGGGCAGGTGACCCCGGCGCCGGGCAGCCCCACCCGCGTCCAGCTCGAACGGCTGCTCGCGGGTGTTCGCACCGTGCCCGCCCGGCCGCGTCCGGGCGGTTACGAACGTGGTTGCGGCAGCGGGCAGGGATGCGTGTTCGGACCGGCGTGGACCGATGATCACGACGGGCCCGGCGGTCGCGACGGGTGCGACAGCCGCAATACCGTGCTGGCCAGGCAGCTCACCCGGGTGACCTTCCGGCCCGGGAACGATTGCGTGGTGGTGGCCGGGTCGCTCGACGATCCCTATACCGGGCAGCGCATCGCCTTCGATCGGGCCACGGCCAAGGCCGTGCAGATCGATCACGTGTATCCGCTGGCGGCCGCCTGGGATCTGGGCGCGGCCGGATGGCCGCTGCCGCAGCGCGTGCGCTTCGCCAACGACGTCGACTACAACCTGCTCGCGGTGGACGGAAAGACCAACGAGGACAAGGGCGATCGCACGCCCGGCGACTGGCTGCCGCCCGCCCGCGCGAACCGCTGCTTCTACGCGGGCAAATACCTGATGGCCGCGAACCGGTACGGACTACCGGTCACCGCCGCCGACCGGGACGCCCTGGCGCGGGTCACCCGCGGCTGCCCATAGCGTGGCGAAGTGGCGGTAGGCCTGATCGGCGGTGAGCTCCTGGCGCGGATCCATGACCGATTCGAGCAATCCGTATAGACCCCAGGACAGAAATGTGATGGTCGCGCCCGCCGCGACGGGGTCCGGCCCGAGCCGCGGGCCCAGGTGCTCGGTCAGCAGTTCGGCGTACATCTGCCGGATCGACCGCAGCACAATGGTGTTCGCCCGCTGCCGGACCAGTGGCCGGTACACGTCCGGATGCGCCGCGACCAGCTTGAACAGAATCTCGACGGGGGCCAGCGGCGGCGGCTCTCCCGGATAGCGGGCCAGCTGCGCCGAAATCTCGCCCCGCACATGCTCGATACAGCTGACCAGCAGCAGATCGTCCTTGTCGCGGTAGTGCGCGTAGAAGGTGGAGCGGCCGACATCGGCACGATCGATGATGTCCTGCACCGTGATCCGGGCATAGGGCCGGTCCTGCATGAGCTCGATGAGCGCCCGGTGCAGTGCCGTGCGGGTGCGGCGGACGCGGCGGTCGGCCTCCGGCCTGATGATCTCGGCCTCCGGCCTCATGATCTCAGCGTCCGGCCTCATGGTCTCCGAGACGGCGTCCGGGGCCGTTCCCGGACGGATTCCGTCCGACTGTCCGGAATCGTACACATCCCGCGAAACTGCGTCTGGCCTGGGCATTCCCATCCTTCGATGATTGATCACATGACCCAGCACGAGCAAGTGTCCGATATCGAATCCCGGCCCGTCGGGGCCCTCATCACCTGGCCGCGCCGCTATCAGCTGCTCACCGACGTCTACTTCCTGGGCCGCGCGGGCAGCCTGGCGCGGTACTTCGCCACGACCAGCGGCATCCGCCCGGGCGATCACGCTCTCGATCTCGGTTGCGGCCCTGGGCGGCTGGCCAATGAGCTGGCCCGGCAGGCCGGACCGGACGGCCGGGCGATCGGCGTGGACCCGTCTCCGCAGATGATCGCCTACGCGACCGCCCACGCCGCCCCCAACTGCAGCTTCGACCTCGGCGCGGCCCAGTCGCTGCCCTACGCGGACGCCTCGTTCGATGTGGCGACCTCGACTTTCGCCATGCACCACATCGCCGAATCCGAGCGAAAGACCGCCCTGGCGGGCGTCTTCCGCGTCCTGCGCCCGGGTGGTCGCCTGCTGCTCGCCGACACCCATCCGACCTCGGGCCTGCGCGGGCTCGCCGTTCGCGCCATGGCCCGGCTGGCCGCGCACCGCGCCGGCGGCCAGGGGCACTCCCACGACGGCGACGGGGCCGGAGATCCGCTGTCGGCGGTCGACATCCGCCGCTACCGCGACGTGCTCACCGACATCGGTTTCACGACAGTCGAATTCCGCACCGGCCCGTTCGCGACCGGCGTCCTCACCGCCGTCAAACCCGGCTGATCAGGCCGGTTCGGCGCCGGTGGCGGCCGGCCGCTTGGGGTCGTTGGACCACTGCGACCAGGAGCCGGGATAGAGCGCGGCGTCGATGCCGGCGACGGCCAGCGCCGCGACCTGGTGGGCGGCCGTGACGCCGGAACCGCAGTACACCGCGACCGGCCCGGAACCGAATCCGTCGAAACGGGAACGCAATTCGAGGAGCGGCTTGAATTGCCCAGCGGCCGTGAGGTTCTCGGCGGTGGGCGCGCTCACCGCACCCGGAATGTGCCCGGCGCGCGGGTCCACGGGTTCCACCTCACCGCGGTAGCGCTCGCCCGCGCGGGCATCCAGCAGCAGACCCGGCCAGCCGGCCGCGCCATCGGCGTCGATGGTCGGCATATTGTCCGGGGACAGGACCACGGTGCCCGGCTGCGGGGCGGTTTCGTCACCGGCGACGATCTTGCCCCCGGCCTGCTCCCACGCCGGCAGTCCGCCGTCGAGAATGCGCACATCGGCCACGCCGCCCCAGCGCAGCAGCCACCAGGCCCGCGCGGCGGCCATGCCGCCGGTGGCGTCGTAGACGACCACCATGTCCCCGTCGGACACGCCCCAGCTGCGCGCGCACTTCTGCAGGTGCGCCAGGTCCGGCATCGGGTGGCGGCCCTTGGCGGCCGAGGGCGGATCGGCGAGTTCGGTTTCCAGGTCGACGAATATCGCGCCCGGAATATGGCCGTCCAGATAATGCTGCGGTCCGTCCGGATCTCCGAGCGCCCACCGGACGTCCAGCAATCGCACCCGGCCGCCGCTCTGGCCCAGCAGGTCCGCAAGCTCCGCAACCGAAATCAGCACCGAACTCAAGCCAACTCCTCTTCGCCGATTCATCGCCCGTTGAAGCCGAACCACCCCACCCTAGCCACCGCCGGCCGCACCCGGCAGCCTGCCCGGCCCGCTATTTCGACGGGGGCAGGAACCAGCGCGCCAGCAGGCCGGCGACCAGCGCCCAGAAGGCCGCGCCGATGCCGAGCAACGAGATTCCGGAAGCGGCCACCAGGAAGGTGAGCGCGGCCGCGGAACGGTGGGCGGCGGGCGTCAACGCGGCGGTCAGCGCACCCGCCAGGGTGGCGATGAGGGCAAGGCCCGCAACGGTTTCCAGCACGCCCTTCGGCGCCGCGGCCACCAGCATCACCAGCGCACCCGAGGCCAGCGCGAGCACCAGGTACATGCAGCCCGCGGTGAACGCGGCGATCCACCGGCGCCTCGGATCCGGATGCGCGGACGGCGCGGCGGAGAGTGCGGCACTGATGGCCGCCAGGTTGATGGCGTGCCCGCCCGCGGGCGCACCGAGCATGGTGCCCAGGCCCGTGACCGTCATGGCCGCGCGCCATGGCACCTGATAGCCGAAGGTCTTCATGACCGCCGTACCCGGAATGTTCTGCGCGGCCATGGTCACGATGTAGAGCGGCACCGCGACCCCGATCACCGCCTGCCAACTCCAGTGCGGCACAGTCCATTCCACCCGCGGCACCATGGCCGACAGGTCCATGCGGCGATGGGTGACGGCGATGTCGACACCCGCGCCGGCGGCCGCGACCGCGAAGGCGGCCAGCACCGACCAGCGCGGCGCGAAGCGTTGCAGCACAAGCCAGGTCGCGATGACCGGCACCACCACGGCCGGGCTCACCGGCAGCGCCTTCACCGGCGCCAGGCACATGGGCAGCAGCACCCCGGCCAGCATGGCCTGCGCGATCTCCACCGGAATCGCCGCGATGAGCGCGCCCAGCCGCTGCCAGAAACCGGTCAGCACGATGAGTCCGCCCGCCACCGCGAACGCGCCCACCGCGGCCGCCCAGCCGCCGGACACCGCGCCCGTACTGGCCAGCAAGGCCGCGCCCGGGGTGGACCAGGCCAGTGTGATCGGCATCCGGTACCGCCGGCTCAGCACGATCATGCCGACGGCCTGGGTCACGCAGACCGCCAGCAGCCCGGACGCCGCCTGCGCCGAGGTCGCCCCCATGGCGGTCAGGCCCGCCAGCACCACCGCGAACGAGCTGGTGAATCCGACGAGCGCGGTGACGATTCCGGCCCCGATCGGCTGCCCGATCCCGGCCGTGCGCGGACTCCCGACCTCCGGAGTGCTGGTGACGCTGGTGCTCATCGGGTCATCGTCGCGGTCCAGTCACCCCGAGGTCAGCGGCCAATCCTCCGAAACTGGACTGAAATTCACCGAAACAGTCAGAACCGGTCGGCATCCTGCGGGTGGCCCCCGGACCCGTTCTGCAGTGCCAGCCGCTCCAGCAGCGGCGTGACACGCGGCCCGACCAGCGAGCGCATCACCAGCGCCATATTGGTGCGCTCCACCCCCGGGATCTTCAGAATGCTGCCGGTCAGGCGGTACAGATCATCGGCGTCGGCGGCGACCACCCGGACCGTCAGATCGGTCGGCCCGGTCATGCCGCAGACCTCGGTGACCTCCGGAATCTCGGCCAGTTCGGCAACCACCGAGTCGAGCCGATGCTGATCCACCACCACCGCCACGAAGGCTGCCAGTGGATAACCCAGCACCCGGGGATCGACCCGGCGCTCGAAGCTGGCCAGCACCCCGCTCGCCTCCCAGCGAGCCAGCCTGGCCTGCACGGTATTGCGCGAGAGACCCAGGCGAGCGGCCAATTCGACACCGGTCGCGCGCGGGTTGGCCACCAGCTCCAGCAACAGCCGGGCATCGGTAGCGTCCAGCGGGGCAGAAAGGGGCTCCCTGCTGCTCATGGGGATCAGTATGACACCCGCGACCCGCCGTCGACCGAGCATTCTGCACAGTTGGGCGCGCCATGCTTGCACACATCGCTCAACGGAGGATGCTGTGTGGTACAGGACACACATCGGTTGCTCACGGGACACAATCCCCGGGCGACAGCGGTGTAACCCGGTGTCAGGAGGCGATATCCATGCCCGAGAAGAACACCTACCCGGTGCAGCTCGTACAGCCCGACGGTCATCGCGTACTGGATCGCGTACACGCCCCGCTCGTCGCCGATATCGACGGCACCCGGCTCCGAGCCATGTACACCGACATGGTGGTGGCCCGGCGCATCGACACCGAGGCCACCGCCCTGCAACGGCAGGGACAGCTCGGACTGTGGCCGCCACTGCTGGGCCAGGAGGGCGCGCAGATCGGTTCGGCCCACGCCCTCGCCCCCGACGACTATGTGTTCTGCAGCTATCGGGAGGCGGGCGTCGCCTACTGCCGCGGCGTGCCGCCCGAGGACCTCACCCGGCTGTGGCGCGGCGTCGCCCACTCCTGCTGGGACGCCGACGCGGTCAAGATGACCAATCCCTCGATCGTGGTGGGGGCGCATGGTTTACACGCCACCGGCTACGCCTACGCCGCGCACCTCGAAGGCGCCGAGATCGCCACCATCGCCTACTTCGGCGACGGTGCGACCAGTCAGGGCGATATCGCCGAGGCACTCGGATTCGCGGCCGGCTGGAGTGTCCCGGTGGTGTTCTTCTGCCAGAACAATCACTGGGCGATCAGTGCGCCGGTCCGGATACAGAGCGCCACCCCGATCGCGCGGCGCGCCCTCGGCTACGGCATTCCCGGCGTGCAGGTGGACGGCAACGACGCCCTCGCCGTGCTGGCCGTGACCCGGCAGGCGCTGCTGCGCGCACGGGCCGGCGGCGGGCCGAGCTTCATCGAGGCCATCACCTATCGGATGGGCCCGCACACCACCGCCGACGACCCCACCCGCTACCGCACCGCCGCCGAACTCGAGATCTGGCAGCAGCGCGATCCCATCGACCGCCTGCGGCGCTTGCTCGAACGAGAAGAGCTGTGGGACACCGCCTTCGAGACCAGGGTCGCCGTACGCGCCGACGAGGTGGCGACCCGGCTGCGCACCGCCACCCTCACCATGCCCGATCCGGAACCCGCGGAGCTGTTCGACCACGTGTACGCCACCCCGCATCGGCTGATCGAGGAGGAACGCCGCGAGTACGCCGCCTACCTGGAGGGAGTGGGGCGATGAAGACCACCTTTGCGGGAGCCATCAACCACGGACTGCGCCGCGCGCTGGAGGACGACCCGAAGGTCCTGCTGATGGGTGAGGACATCGGGCGGCTGGGCGGGGTCTTCCGGGTCACCGACACGCTGCAGAAGGATTTCGGCAACAACCGCGTCATCGATACGCCGCTCGCCGAATCCGGAATCGTGGGAACGGCTTTCGGAATGGCATTGCGCGGATTTCGTCCGGTCTGTGAAATCCAGTTCGACGGATTCGTGTACCCGGCCTTCGACCAGATCGTCTCGCAGGTCGCGAAAATCCACTCCCGCACGCGCGGAAAGGTGATCGCGCCCATCACCATTCGTATTCCGTTCGGCGGCGGCATCGGCTCGGTCGAGCATCACTCGGAATCACCGGAGACGTATTTCGCGCACACCGCGGGATTGCGGGTGGTCTCGCCGAGCAATCCCGCCGACGCGTATCTGATGATCCGCCAGGCCATTGCCCTCGACGATCCGGTGATCTTCTTCGAACCCAAGCGCCGGTACTGGGACAAGGCCGAGGTCGATTTCGACCGGCTGGACCAGGATGGCGGACCGGCGCTGGACCAGGCCCAGGTCTGCGCCAGCGGGGAGGACGCCACCATCGTGGCCTACGGCGGCACCGTCGCCACCGCGCTCACCGCGGCCGATATCGCGGCGTCGGAGGGACATTCGATCGAGGTGATCGATCTGCGCAGCCTGTCCCCGATCGATTTCGACACCATCGAAACCTCGGTGCGGAAAACCGGACGGCTCATCGTGGTTCACGAGGCACCCGTATTCGCCGGGCTGGGAGCCGAAATCGCGGCACGCATCACGGAACGCTGCTTCTACCATCTGGAATCACCGGTATTGCGCGTCGGTGGCTTCGACATCCCCTATCCCCCGGCTAAACTCGAGCGGCACCACCTGCCCGACCCCGATCGCATTCTCGCCGCGGTCGATCGCTCGCTCGCCGCCTAACGGTCAAGCCACGGAGGAAGCCCGGTGGAAGATCAGCAGCAGGTCATGGAATTCCGTTTGCCAGATCTCGGAGAGGGATTGGCCGACGCGGAATTGGTGTCGTGGTCCGTCGCGGTCGGCGACACCGTGGACCTGAACCAGATCATCGCCGAGGTCGAGACCGCCAAGGCGCAGGTGGCGCTACCGAGCCCGTACACGGGCCAGGTGCTGGAACTACTGGCGGAACCGGGCGACACGGTGCCGGTCGGCGCGCCGCTCATCCGGATCGGCGTGGCGGTGCGGACCGGTGCCGCCGCGGCGCCGAGCGCCGGTCCGGAGACAGGCGATGAGACCGGCGCGCAGCCGCCCGCAGAACGGCGGTCGGTGCTGGTCGGCTACGGCCCCGACAGCGAGCCGGTGTCCCGCCGCGCCGCCCGGGCCGCCGCGAAAACGACTGACGCATCGACCGTTTCGAGCCTGCGCGCCATGGGCTCGGACGGCCCCGAGGGGCTCGGCAGCTCGGCCCCGGCCGGACGGCCCGCCGCCACCCCCGCCGCCCGGAAACTGGCCCGCGAGATCGGGATCGATCTGGGGGCGGTGATCGGGACCGGGCCGCAGGGCGCGGTCACCGCGGAGGACCTGTACGGGATGCGGCCCGAAGCCCTTGGGAAGGGCCACATTCCGATCCACACCCCGCCGCCGCCCGCCACCCTCGACGCGCTGCCGGCGCCGCATCCCGCGCCGGAGGTGCTGCCCATGCATCCGGCGGCCGGCGGACGCGCCGCCCCGGTCGAACGCGAAACCCGCACGCCCATCAGTGGAATCCGCAAGCGCACCGCCGCGGCCATGGTGGCCAGCGCCCAGCACATTCCCCAGGCCAGCGCCTTCGTGACCGCGGATTTCACCGCGTCGATGGAGCTGCTCGAGCATCTGCGGGCCACACCCAGCTTCACCGGCCTGACCCTGACTCCGCTGGCGCTGGTGGCGCGGGCGACGCTGGCGGCGCTCCTCGAGTTCCCCGAGATCAATGCGGCCTGGGACGAGCCCAATCAGGAGATCATCACCAAGCACTACGTGAATCTGGGCATCGCGGTCGCGACCGAACGCGGGCTGCTGGTGCCGAATCTCAAGGACGCGCAGGGGTTCACGCTGCGCGATCTGTGCCTGGAGATCGCCGGGGTGGCCGGCAAGGCGCGGAGCGGCACCGCCACGCCCGCCGACCTGACCGGCGGCACCTTCACTATCACCAATGTCGGCGTCTTCGGCGTGGATACCGGTGTGCCGCTGGTGAATCCGGGCGAGGCGGCCATCCTGTGCCTGGGTTCCATCCGCAAGCGCCCGTGGGTGCATCGCGACGAGCTGGCCGTGCGCTGGGTGACCAGCCTGGGACTCAGCTTCGATCACCGCATGATCGACGGCGAACAGGGCTCGCGCTTCCTGGCGAGCATCGCGGCCCTGCTGGAGGATCCGCTGACCCTGCTCGGCCGGGTCTAGCCCTCCGCGGGCGCGGTGACCACCAGCGGCTCGGCCGCCGCGCGGATGACCGCCGGGATCGGCACCGGCTTGCGGGTCTGCTCGTCCACGTAGACGTGGGTGAAGGTGCCGGTGGCGGCCAGCTCCAGGCTGTCGCCGGCGTCGCGGAAGACGGCCAGCTCGTAGTTGATGCTGGAGGTGCCCAGCCGCGCGACCCGGATGCCCACCCGCAGCATGTCCGGGAAGCTGATCGAGCCGAGGAACGTGCAGGAGGTCTGCGCCACCACGCCGATGGCGTGCAGGTCACGGATATCGGTACCGGTGGCGCTGATCAGCCAGGCATTCACCGCGGTATCGAAGTACGAGTAGTACGTCACATTGTTCACGTGACCGTAGTGGTCGTTGTCGGCCCAGCGCGTCGGCACCGGCCAGAGCACCGGGTAGCTCTGATGCTGAGTCATTTTTGCCCTCCGCTTCGCTCCGGGCGGGTTCGCGGCCCCGAGGTCTCGATTCTTCCCTCCCTCCGCTCC
Organism: Nocardia sp. NPDC004123; assembly: GCF_053603795.1. Lineage (NCBI taxonomy): Bacteria > Bacillati > Actinomycetota > Actinomycetes > Mycobacteriales > Nocardiaceae > Nocardia > Nocardia sp. NPDC004123. Next base: position 8,009 of record NZ_JBSGGG010000042.1, on the reverse strand, counting down.
TCCGCTTCGCTCCCCCGCTCCAGTCAGTCCAGAATCGAGACGGCCGCGAACCTTCGAGTGAGGGCATGCCGAGAACGAACCTTAGCCGCTCCGTCGGCGAGAGCTGTTCAGCATTCAGCGCGAGGGCTGTTGAGCGTTCAGGCGGAGCGTTCGTCAGGGGTGGCGCGGTGGTCGCGGGGGCTGATGCCGTAGTGGCGTTTGAAGGCGGTGGACAGGGCGAAGGCGCTGCCGTAGCCGACCCGGCGGGCAATGGATTCCAGGGTGGCGTCGGATTCGTGCAGCAGGTCAGCGGCCAGGGCCAGCCGCCAGTCGGTGAGGAAGGCCATCGGCGGCTCGCCGACCAGCTCGGTGAACCGGCGGGCCAGGGCGGCCCGGGAGACGCCGACCTCGGCGGCCAGCGACGCCACCGTCCACGGGTGGGCCGGATTGTGCTGCATCAGGCGCAATGCCCGGCCGACCAGCGGATCGCCATAGGCGTGATACCAGGCGGGCGCGTCGGAACGGGAGAACCAGGCGCGCAGGGCGGCGATGAGCAGCAGATCCAATAGTCGATCCAGCATGACGCTCTGGGCGGGCAGGTCCTTGGCGGCCTCGTCGACCAGCAGATCCAGCACCCGGGCATCGACTTCGCCGCGGCCGAGCACCGCGACCGGCGGCAGCGCCCGCAGCAGCCGGCGACTGGCCGCCGACTCGTGTTCGTAGGTGCCGGTGACCAGCACGGTCTCGGCGTCGACGCTGGTGCCCCAGCTCCGCACCCCCAGACTCAGTGCCTCGCACAGCACTTCACCCTCCATGGTGGTGGTGATATTGCCGGGTTCGATGAGCACCTGCGGCGGCGTGGCCGGATCGTCAGCGACGACATAGTGGTCGGGGCCCCGGAAGATCGCGATGTCGCCGGTGCGCAGCTGTCGCGGCGGAGTCGGCTTGCCGCCCTTGGGTTCCGGTGTCACCCACCCGCCGCCGCGCACCACCGCCACCACGGTCAGTGGTGCCTCGTCGCGGATGCGCAGGGACCAGGGCGGGTCGACCGACGAGCGCATCACGAATGCGGCTCGCGCGCGTGGTCCTTCGAGCAGGCTGGCCAACGCATCCATACCGAAGACGATGGCAAATGCCCGTGCGCTTCTCAACCATGTTCGTGCTCGCCGAATCCCGGTGTACTCGTTACATGATCATCGAAAACACCTCGAACAGCGCAAACACCGTTCTCGTGCTCGGTGCGACCGGTAAGACCGGGCATCGCGTGGCCGCCCTGCTGGGCGCGCGCGGCGTGCCGGTGCGGGCCGGTTCACGTACGGCCGCAATCCCGTTCGACTGGACCGACCGCGGCACCTGGGCGGCGGCCCTGGGGGGAGTGGATGCCGTGTACCTGGCCTACCAGCCGGATCTGGCGGTTCCGGGCGCGCCCGCGGATATCAAGGCGTTCTGCGATCAGGCGGTCGCCGCCGGCGTGCGCACGCTGGTGCTGCTGTCCGGTCGCGGCGAGCCCGAGGCGCTGGAATGCGAAGCCATCGTGCGGGATTCGGGCCTGGGGTGGACCGTGGTGCGGTGCGCCTGGTTCGCGCAGAACTTCAGCGAGGGCGCGTTCGCCGATTTCATCCTGGCCGGTGAGGTCGCACTGCCCGCCGGGGACGTGCCGGAGCCGTTCGTGCACGCGGACGATATCGCCGAGGTGGCGGTGGCGGCGCTGCTCGACGACCGGCACGCCGGACAGGTGTACGAGCTGACCGGCCCGCGCGCGCTCACCTTCGCCGAGGCGGTGGCGGAGATCGGCGCGGCGACCGGGCGGGAGATCGCCTACGTTCCGCTCACCCGAACCGATTTCGTGGCCGCGCTGACCTCCTACGGGGTGCCCGGCGAAGAGATCAGCCTGCTGGACTACCTGTTCGGCACGGTGCTCGACGGGCGGAATTCGCAGCTGTCCGACGGGGTGCGGCGGGCGCTGGGCCGGGAGCCGCGCGATTTCGCCGAGTATGTGCGCGAGGTGGCGAACTCGGGCGCCTGGGCGGTCGCGGCGAGCCCATAACCTGTCGGTGCCCCCGCCTACACTCGATATCAAACAGGTTGTACTGCAGATGAATCGGATCGCAGCCCCGAGCGCCGACGAAGCCGCGAGGGGTTGCGGAAACCAGGGAGATGCCGGGACAACACCCGGTAGCGTCGTACCGATGGCCGCTACGACGCCCGCTCCCCGGATCCGGAAGGCGCGCCTGGCGCTGTTCGCGGTGTTCGGCCTCAATGGGATGCTCTCGGCCGTCTGGATCGTGCACATCCCCGCCGTCACCGGGCGCACCGGCGTGTCACCCACCACGCTGGGCATGCTGATCCTGCTCATGGCGGCCTGCGCCATCCTGGGTATGCAGGCCGCCGGACCCCTGGCGGACCGGCTCGGCAGCCGCACCCTCACCGCCACCGCCGCCACCTTGCTGTCCCTATCCCTGCTCGGCCCCGCCCACGCCACCTCCCCGTTCACCCTCGGACTGGCCCTGGCCGCCTTCGGTGTCGCCAATGGCGCGATCGACGTCTCCATGAACGCCCAGGCCGTCCACATCGAGCGCGCCTACGCCCGCCCCATCATGTCGGCCTTCCACGCCTTCTTCTCCTGCGGCGGCTTCCTCGGCTCCGCCTTCGGCGCGGCGACCCAGCACGCCCACTGGCCGCTGCACACGACCTTCGCCCTGTCGAGTGCCTTCGGCCTCGCCATGGTGGCCATCGCGATTCCGCGCCTGCTCCCGCCCACCGTTCCCGCGACCCACTCGGTCCCGAACGTGTCGGCAGCCGAAGGCAACCGAGCCGACCCTGCGGCGGCCCAGCCCTGCCCGAGCACTCCGGTCGACCCGCGCGCGGATGGCCTGCCCGTCCGCGGCGCGGTCGATGACGCCGTGACGCCCGGGACCGAATCGACTCTGCCCCGCGGACTCACCGAGGCTGCCGTCGTTGCCCCGGGTGGGCCGGATGGCGAGCATCCGAGGCCGGGGTCACCGGCGGGCGCACGGATCGGGCGCAAAGTACTGGCACTCGGCTTGATCGCGTTCGCGCTACTGATGGCGGAGGGGGTGGCCGCGGATTGGAGTGCGCTGCAGGTGCAGGGGCGGCTCGGGGTGGAGGCCGGGACGGCGGCGCTGGCGTTCACCGGGTTCTCGCTGGCCATGACGCTCGGCCGGTTCGGCACGGACCGGGTGAGCGGGCGGTTCGGGCGAGTGGCCATCGTGCGCTGGGGAACGCTGCTGGCGGCCATCGGTTTCGGGTTGGTGGTGGCCTCCGGGTGGCTGCCGCTCACGCTGCTGGGGTGGACGCTGTGCGGCATCGGGCTGTCCGGCGGCGTGCCACAGGTGTTCACCGCCGCCGGGAACCTGGGCTCGCGCACCGCCGCCACCGATATGTCGCGAGTGTTCGGGCTCGGGTATGTGGGCTTGCTGGCCGGGCCGGCGATCATCGGCTGGCTCGACAAGGCCATGCCGCTCACCGCCGCGATGGCGGTGCCGCTGGTGGCGATGCTGTTGTGCGCCTGGGGCGCTCGCGCCGTGGCCGCACCCGCGCGAGCGCCTGCGGGCCGATAGCCGCGGGGTCAGGCGGTGCGGCTGGGCCGGTCTCGCGCGGTCGCGCCGAGGTCGCCGATGATTTCGGCGTGGTCGAGGAAGTCGTCCACCATGCGGTGGTTGAGGACCGAGAGAGCCTGGAGGTCCTCGGTGGTCCAGTCGGTCAGGGCCTCGGCCATCCAGCCGCGCAGGACCTGGCGCACGGCTTCGACGGCGCGCCGGCCGGAGGCGGTGGGGCGGACCCGTTGCGCGCGACGGTCGTCCGGGTCGGGGACGCGCTCGACGTAGCCCGCCTTCTCCAGGCGCTGGATCTGGCGGCTCACGTGCGGGGCCTCCACATCGAGGCGGGTCGCGAGCTCGCCCAGGCGCATGGGTTCGCCGGCGTCGGCGAGCAGCCGCAGCAGCGGGACACTGGCCCGATCCATGGTGAACCCGCACTGCACCATGGCTTGATCGTGGCGGCGGACCCGGGTCAGCAGATAGGCGACTCGGGCCAGCGCACGCTCCAGTTCCACTATGTGAGCTGCATCAACTTGTTTGGCGGGAGTGGCTTCCGGTCGCGGCATGTGGTTATCTTACGAAACCCATTTACTTAATTTTGGTAAGTAAACCAAAGGATCGCTGCATGACTACGACCGCTGTCGGTCAGGTCGACGGGACCAAACCCGCAGACCACTCGAAGGCCCACCTCGGCCTGACATTGCTCGCGCTGTGCGCGGCCGGCCTGGTCGTGTCGCTCCAGCAGACCGTCGTGATTCCGCTACTGCCGCGCTTCATCACGCAGCTGCACACCGACGTCGCCGGTGTCACCTGGCTGTTCACCGCCGCCTTGCTCTCCGGTGCGGTCGCCACCCCGTTGCTCTCCCGCTTCGGCGATATGTACGGCAAGAAGCCCATGGTCATGGTCGCGATGGGCGTGCTCATCGCGGGCTCGGTCGTCTGCGCCTTCGCCACCTCGCTGCCGGTCTACATCATCGGCCGCGCCCTGCAGGGCATCTCCTCCGCCATGATCCCGCTCGCCATCGGCATCATCCGCGACACCTTCCCGCGCGAAAGACTGGTCAGCGCAATCGGAATCGTGTCCGGCACCATGGGCGTCGGCGGCACCATCGGCCTGCTGGCCACCGGCGTCATCGCCGACCACACCACCGACCCGCACCCGGTCTTCTGGCTGACCGCGGGCCTGGGCGTGATCGCCACCGTGCTGATCCAGGTGAGCGCCAGGAACAATGGCGTCCGCCACGGCGGCAAGCCCGACTTCGTCGGCGCCGCGCTGCTGGCCGCCCTGCTGGTCTGCCTGCTGCTGGGCATCAGCGAGGGCCCGCGCTGGGGCTGGGGCTCCGGCTCGGTCATCACGCTGTTCGCCGCCGCCGCGGTGCTCGCCGCCATCTGGGTGTTCGTGGAGCTCAAGGTCGAACAGCCGCTGGTGCGCCTGCAGCTGCTGGTCGGACCACAGTCGCTGTCGGCCAATGTGGCCTCCGCGCTGCTCGGGTTCTCCATGTTCGGCGCATTCTCGCTGGTGTCCAACTTCATTCAGACCCCGGCCGACAAGGTCGGCTACGGCCTGTCCGGCACCGTGCTCTCGGTCGGCCTCTACGGCATCCCGAGCGCGGCGCTGATGACCTTCTTCTCCTTCAACACCGGCCGCATCTCCGCCAAGATCGGTCCGGCCTACACCCTGGCCATCGGCGCGGCCTTCGCCGGTCTGTCCATGGGCTGGCTGGCCGTCTCGCACGATCACAAGTTCGACATGATCATGGCGAATGTGCTGCAGGGCACCGGTTTCGGCATCGGCTACGCGGCACTGGGCACCCTGGCCGTGCAGCACGTGCCGATGAGCGAGAGCGGTATCGCCTCGGGCATCAATTCGCTGGTGCGCACCGCCGGCGGTTCGATCGCCGGCGCGATCACGGGCTCCATCCTGACCGCCCACGTCCTGCACCTCGGCCCGCACGCCGCGGTCCCGACCGAGGGCGCGTATGTCGCCAGCTTCGCGACGCTGGCCATCGGCGCGTTCGGTGCGGCCGCCGTCGCTCTCGGCCACGGCATCCGCCATAAGGGGCACTGACCATCTGTCGGGCAGAAAAGCCCGCGCACGCCGTCGGCGTGCGCGGGCTTTTTCTATCCGAGGACCGCTAGGTCAGGATCTCGGTCCGATCGCCGTCGACAACAACGACGTGGTCGTCGGTCAGCGCCCAGTGCGGGATTCCCGCGGAGACGTACTCGCGCGCCAGCTTCCGCGACAACCCCTCGGGGTCGGTCGGGGAATCCAGGTGCGGGACGATGCGGTGATCGACCAGACCCAGTCCGTCCCAGCGTGGTTCGATGCCGCAGGCGGTGCGGACCTCGTCCGGGTCGTCGATGGCTTCGATGCCGTGCAGGTCGGGGGTCATGACGCAGGCGCCCGCGCTGTAGCCCGCGTAGACCAGCGCGTCCTCCGCGAGCAGCGTCATCAGGGCGAGATCGGCTCCGCTGCGGGCGAATTGGGCGCGCAGCACGAAGGTGTTGCCGCCGCGCACCCACACCATCGGATACTCGCGCAGCCGCTGCTCGACCTCGGCCGGACGGCCGACGTAGTCGCGCAGATCCAGCACATCGGGCCGGAAACCCAGGCGGCGCAACGGCACCAGGTCGCTGGTGACCGCACCCTGCCAGGCCGAGGGCCAGGCATCACAGGCATTGGCGATGACGGCCACGGATCCGGGATCGCCGACCAGTTCGAGCAGTCGCCGCTGGTGCGCGCCGAAACGGTAGCTGGACAGGAACAGTCGCACGGGTCAGATGGTGAAGGCCAGGCTGCGGACCAGGCGGGCGCCGAGGTCGGTGTCGCCGGTGAGTGCGATCTCCCCCGCGTGCGCGTCGGCGGTGGTGCGGCCGCCCCGCAGGCGGGCGAACAGGTCGGAGTCCATGGTCACCACGAGACCCGCCGGGGCGTCGAGGGTTTCCACCAGGCTCGCCCGGCCGCCGTCGACGGCCACGTGCAGCGTCTGCGGCACCGGACCGGTGAGCTCGAAGGTGATACGCGAACCGTCCGGTGCGCCCGCGCCTTTGACCGCAGCCTTGCCCAGCACGGTCAGTAGTTCGGTGAAGGCCGTCGCGCCGCGGCTGCCGCCCTCGTCGACGGCCACACCGAGCGCGTCGGCGATATCGTGCTCGTGCATCCAGCAGTCGAACAGGCGGATCCGCATGAACCGGCCGTAGGGGGCCATGCCCACCGGGGTCGGCACGAGTTCGGCCCAGGCCTCGTCGGTGGTCTGCTCCAGCATCTTCAGCCGGCGGCCGGTGACGTCCAGGAACCGTTCCAGCAGCTGCGAACCGGCCAGCGGGCGCAGCGAGTCGATCCACTTCTCGTTGAGCGCGCCGATGTCGTTGCGAATGTGCTCGCCGGCCACCGCGAGATCGGGGGTCGGCTCGCCCAGCAGGATCGATTCGGTGCCGATCACATGGGCGAGCACATCGAACACGGTCCAGCCGGGCAGCGGTGAGGCCGTGCGCCAGCGGTTCTCGTCCAGGCCGTCCACCAGCCGGGTAAGGGCGTCCCACTGGTCGGACAAGAGGGCCGTGATCTCGGCGCGGTCCGGCACCGTGTCGGTCATGCGGTGGTCTCTCTTTCTTCGTCGGCGAGCCGGTCCAGTCCGGAACGCAGTGCCGTAGCGGTGCGCTCGGTGTCGTGCGGGCGGCGCAGTACGAAACCCTTGGCGAAGCGCAGGGTGTCGCCGTGGTGGCGCGGGATCACGTGCAGGTGCACGTGGTGAACGGTCTGGAAGGCGGCCTTGCCGTCATTGATCAGCAGGTTGGCGCCGTCGGCCGCGAGGCCGGCGCGGCGCATGGACTTGGCCAGGCGATGACCGAAGGCGAAAAGCTGTGCGCCCAGGGTCGGGTCGAGTTCGTCGAGATCGGTGGCGTGGCGCTTGGGGATCACCAGGGTGTGCCCGCGGGTGATGGGCCGGATGTCCAGGAACGCCACCAGGGTGTCGTCTTCGAAGATCTTGGTCGCGGGTGCGTCGCCCGCGACGATCCGGCAGAACATGCAGCCACTCACCATGCAGACATTACGGCGTACAAGTGATGTGCGACACCCCCTACACGCCCCCGATGTGGGTACAACCAGCAACGCACCTACCGATGAGTAGCACGCGGAATTCTTCGCACTTGTCGCCGATCGAACCCCGTCGAGCATGGAGTTGTCCGGTTTTCTCGCCACACCATGTGACGGGCATCTCCGCTACGCTCACGCCGAACCAGGTACAGTTGCGAGAATTCTCACGAACTTACTACCGAGTAAGTTCGGCCCGCCGTTGGACCGGTGAAGCGGCCCCGACATGAGGGTGACCTGGGCTCACCACGAGAAGGAAGTTTGACTAGTGGACACAACGCAGAGCGCACAGACCGCTGCGCCCCGCGGTGCGCGCGTCGGAGTGGTTCGCGAAACGAACCCGGACGAACGACGCGTCGCATTGGTGCCGAAGA
>NZ_JBSGGG010000041.1:0-83823 GCF_053603795.1 Nocardia sp. NPDC004123 | reverse complement strand
GGGCGTGCCGTGCCCGCGGGGAAGGGGCCGGTGGGGCATTTCGACCCGTCCCTGATGAGTCTCGCCACGGTACGGAAATAACCCACGTGGCGATGCCGCAAGCCCGACCGGACGGCAGGCGTGCCGCCATACAACACAACCGTGACGATGCGGATTCACCCGATCGCGACCACTCCGCACCCAGCACGCCGCCGGAACGCCGACGTTGGATCGCGCTCGCCGTGGTCCTCGTCGCGGGGTTCATCGATCTGCTGGATTCCACCATCGTCAATGTCGCGGTGCCGAGCATCCAGCGTGACCTCGGGGCGCAGTATGCGCAGCTCGAATGGATCGTCGCGGGATACGTGCTGGCTTTTGCGGCAGTCCTCATTACCGGTGGCAGGCTCGGCGATATCTACGGCCGCCGCCGGGTGTTCCTGACGGGCGTTGCAGGGTTCACCATCGCGTCGGCGCTGTGCGGCATCGCCGTCAGCCCCGGCATGCTCATCGTCTCGCGGTTTCTCCAGGGCGGAAGCGCGGGGCTGATGGTGCCGCAGATCCTCGCGATCATCCACGTCACATTCCCGCGCGAAGAGCGCGGCCGTGTGCTGGGCATCTTCGGTGCCGTGGTCGGATCGGCGGCAGTGGTCGGGCCGACCGTCGGTGGTGTGCTCGTCGACTGGAATGTGTTCGACCTCCAGTGGCGGCCGATCTTTCTGGTCAACGTCCCGGTCGGTATCGCGGCCGTCGTGGCGGCCCTGTTCGTGGTGCGCGAATCGAGGTCCGCGACCGCTCCGAAGCTCGACCTCGTCGGCGCCACCCTCGCCACGGCCGCGATCGCGATGCTTGTGTACCCGCTCACGGAAGGACGCCGATTCGGCTGGCCGGCCTGGACTTTCGTCATGATGGCGGGCGCGGTCGCGATGCTCGCGGTCCTTGTCGTCCACGAGAACCGGCGAACCCGGACGATCGGTTCACCGCTGATCGTGCTCGGATTGTTCCGGCGGCGGTCGTTCTCGATCGGCAGTGTGCTCTGGCTGATCTTCTGGATCGCGCTCGGTGGCTTCTTCCTCGTCTGGACGCTCTACATGCAGGTCGGCCTCGGCTGGTCGCCGCTGCGGGCCGGTCTGACCTTCGGCGTGTTCGCTGTCGGCGCTGCGGCGGCGGCAGGCATCTCCGTGGAGATGCTCGTACCCCGGTACGGCCGGCGAGTGCTGATGGCGGGGGCACTGCTCAATGCGACGGGCTTCGCCGGCTACGTGTGGGCCGCGTGGCACTATGGTCCCGCGATCACCTCGTGGGAAATGATTGCGCCGCTGGCCATTTCGGGTCTCGGCTTCGGCCTGGTCGTCTCGCCGACCATCGATTTCGTCCTGGCCGAGGTCCCCAAGGACGATGCCGGTTCGGCGTCCGGCCTGCTGAACACCGCTCAGCAGCTCGGCATCGCACTCGGGGTCGCACTCGCCGGGGTGGTCTTCTTCGCCCAGCTCGACAGTGGTTCCGGCCGCGGCGTCGACGTGGTCGCACCCCAGGTCCGCACCGAATTCACCGCGGCCGGCCTGAACACACAAGCGCAGACGCAGATCCTCTCCGGCTTCCGGGCATGCGTGCAGGACAGATCGGCCGGCACCAACCCCGCCGAGACCCCTCCGAGCTGCCAGGCGATCCAGGGTCCGTCCACCCAGCCTGGAAAGCCCGATCGGGTCGCCGAAATCCTCAGCGATGCAGGCAAAAAGGCCAACGCCGAGAACTTCTCCCGCACGTTCGGAAGCACGCTGTGGTGGGGCGTAGGAATTCTCGCCGCCGTCTTCGCGGGATTATTCGCGGTGCCCCGACGCGCGGCGCACCACGATCCGGACGATCTCTGACTATCGAACTTCCTTGCAGCAGCGGGCTCAGCAGCCAGACGGTGTCTCATGTCGCTGTGATTCGTTCGTCGCGTGTCGGATTCGGTTGCGCGGCAAGATGTCCGGCCGTGATCGACGAGTTGTCGCGCCGCCCGGTGGTGCTCGACGAACCAACCATGGGTGATCGAGGGCATCAGCCCGCGAGTTGTCCCGCCATCGAACCTGTCGCCGTACCGGCGCTCGACGGCCTGTCGATGGAGATCACTTCGGCGACCATCGGTGTCCGTACCCGCGGGCTGGGGACCGTCGACGATTCCTTGCACCCGATGCGGGCGTGCAGCCGGCGCAATGGTCCTGGCGCCCACCAGTTCAGGTCGCCGGCGATCCGCATGAAGGCCGGGACCAGCACGCCGCGGATCAAGGTGGCGTCGACGAGGACGGCCAGTGCGGTGCCGATGCCGAACATCTGCATGAACGACAGGCCGGTCGCGAAGGACAGCAGTGTCACGGTGAGCAGGGCCGCCGCGCTGCTGACGATGCGGCCGACGCGGCCCAGGCCCTCGATGGTGGCCGCGGTGGTGTCCGCGCCGGCGTCGTGGGCCTCCTTGATGCGGCCGAGCAGAAAGATCTCGTAGTCCACCGAGAGGCTGAATGCGATGCAGCACAGCAGCACCACCATCGCGATATTGAGCGGTGCCGGGGTGAAACCGAGCAGCCCGGCCAGGTGACCGTCCTGGAACACCCAGACCAGGGCGCCCAGCACGGCCGAGAGCATGAAGATGTTCAGCACCAGCGCCTTGATGGGCACCACGATGCTCCCGGTGAACAGGAACAGCAGCACCAGTGTCGCTCCCGCCATGATCGCCAGCGCCGGCGCCAGCCGGCCGGTGATCGCGGCGCGGCTGTCGATCAGCGACGCCGTCGGCCCGCCCACCGAATGGTCCCCCGGTAGTGCGCGAATCGCGCGCACCAAAGCCTGCGAAGCCGCGCTCTGGACGGTCGTCGACGGCTGAACCTCCACGAATCCGGTTGTCCCCGAGACGAATCGGGCGGCAGTCGGCCCGGGTGCGGTCACCAGCACGCCACCCTCGTACCGCCCGAAGGCGCCGTCGACGTGGCGGACGCCGGGCATGGTCGAGACCTGCCGGGCGAGCGGTTCCAGCGCTTGCGGGTCGCGATCGGACAGCACGGTGACGGCGTTGGACACCTCCGCCGGGTAGTCGTCCCGGATCGAGGTCGTGACCTGGCGGGCAGCCGAGTCGGCCGGCAGCGCCCGCTCGTCCGATGTCGCGAACTGCGCGTGCGCGAACGGGATTCCCATCAGCAGCAGCAGCGCCATGACTCCCAGCGCCGCCCGCAGCGGCCGGCGCGTGACGGCCATCGCGGTGCGCCGCCAGAATCGTGACGGCTGCGCCAGCCGATCCCGGCGGCGGCGCAATGCCAGGGCATCGACGCGGGATCCGAGCAGGCTCATCAGGGCTGGCAGGACGACGACCGCGGCCAGCGCGGCCAGCAGCACCACCACGATCGCGGCGATACCGACCGACCGTAGGAAAGACGTGGGAAACACCAGCATTCCGGCCATGGCGACGGTGACGGTGGCCGCGCTGAACAGGATCGTGCGTCCGGCTGTCGTGACAGCCTCCACGACAGCCTGTTCCGGCTCGTGACCGCGTTGTCGCTCCTCGCGGAATCTCGACACCGTCAGCAGCCCGAAATCGATTGCGAGCCCGAGCCCGAAGGCGGTGGCGACGGTGAGCGCATATACCGACACCTCGGTGACATGGGCCAGCCAGAAGAGCACCCCGGTGGTGGACACGATCGAGACGACGCCCACCGTCAGCGGCAGCAGCGCGGCCATCACGCCGCCGAACACCACGATCAGCAGGAGCAGGGTCGCGGGCAGTGCGATCGATTCGGAGACGACGAGATCGCGGTGCACCCGGCCCTCGATGTCGTTGGTCAGGCCGAGCTTGCCGCCGGCCCGCACCTCGATCGCCGGGTCGTCGGCGGGCAGGTCGTCGACGACCCGCTTGGTGATCTGGGCCGCCGCTTCCGGGCTGCCGTTCGGGTGCAGCAACACCAATCCGGACCGGCCGTCCGCGCTGCGCAGCTCCGGCGTGCCGGTGGACCAGTACGAGCCCACCACCGCCACGTCCGGTTCTGCGGCGATCTTCTGCGTCAATCGCTGTGCGGCCGTTGCCACTTCGGGGCTGCCGACATCGCCGTCGCGCGCGGTCACCTGCAGGATCAGATCGGGGGAGCCGCCGAACCGGGTGTCGAGGACGTCCTGGACCTGGGCGGACTCCGAGTGCGGATCGTCGAATCCGCCGACCTTCAAATGCTGGGACACCCCGGCTCCCATCAGGCCCGCGAGCACGAGTACGACGGTGGTGAGGGCGAGGACCAGCCGGGGGTGTGCGACGGTGGCGGTGGCAAGGCGTCTCAACATGGCAGGCTCGCTTCGGATCGGGTGTACCGGCGCAGCAGCTGCCGTAGGTGCCGGAACAGAAGTTCCTTGTGTTCGGTGAGGTAGAAGTGATCGCCCGGAAGGATCCGCACCTCGTGGGATCCGGTGGTGCACTCTGCCCAGGCGGCCAGGTCGAGTTCGCCGGCCAGCGGATCAGCGTCGCCACCGAAGACGTGGATCGGGCAGGGCAACGGTGGCTCGGCGGCCTGGGAGTCGCTTGCGCATAGACGCAGGTCGTCACGGGTCGTCGCGACCAGATCGCCCAGTAGCGCGGGAAATTCGAGCAGTTCTGCGGGCAGCCCGCCGAGGTCGGTGAGCAGCCGGATCAATGCCGCGTCGTCGAGGGTGTCGGTCAGCGGGAACGCCATCGGCAGCGGGGGAGCGGCATACCCGGACAGCAGCAGCGCCCGGGGACCGGTTCGCCCACTGTGCTGGCGGCGGCAGGCCAACCGGTAGGCGATCAGAGCGCCCATGCTGTGCCCGAAGAACAGGTGCGGTTCGGTGAGGAACTCGTCCAGCTGATCGTCGAGCGCCGCGAGCAGTGCCTCGATATCGGTGAAGCGGGCCTCTCCGGCGCGGCGCTCGCGGCCGGGCAGCAGCACCGGCCAGACCGTCGCGTGCGGGTGCAGCGCGCGCTGCCATCCGTGAAACAGCGAGGCGCCGCCGCCGGCGTGGTGGAAGCAGAACAACCTCAGGCCCTGCTCGTCGGCGGGCCGAATCAGATACCGGGTCATGGCAAGGCGGCCAATTCCTCGGCCAGCACGCGTACGGTGTGCCGGATCTGCTCTTCGGTGTGGCACACCGTGACGAAGAACCGCAGCCGGGCCAGGTTCTCGGGCACGGCCGGATACAGGATCGGATTGACGTTGATTCCGCGCCGCAGCAACGCATTCGACAGTGCCAGCGTCTTCATCGAATCACCGACGATGCACGGGATCACGGGCGTGGCGAAGCTGTCGCCGGTGTCGATGCCGGCCCTCCTGGCCAGTTTCAGGAACAGCTCCGACCGGGTCCGCAGCTGCTCGAGCAGCGCGGGCTGGGACCGCAGCTGCCGGAGCGCCGCCAGCGATGCCGCCGCATTGGGCGGGGTGATGCCGACGCTGTAGATGAATCCGGGCGTGGTGTATTTAAGGAACCGGATGAGCTCGGCGCTGCCCGCCACGTACCCACCGCACCCGGCGAGCGCCTTGGACATGGTGCCCGACCACAGCTCCACATCGGCACGGTCGACGCCGAAATGCTCGCCGATGCCGGCGCCGGTCGCGCCGAGCACCCCGATGCTGTGCGCCTCGTCGATCATGAGCTGCGCGCGGTGCTTCTTCTTCACCGCGACGAGCGCGGGCAGATCCGGGATGTCACCGTCCTGGCTGTACACGCCCTCGATGACGATGAGCGCTCGCCGGTATTGATGCCGAATCTCGGTGAGCAGGCGGTCGAGCGCCTCGTGGTCGTTGTGCGGGAACGGCCGCCGGGTGGCGCCGGAGAGCTTGCAGCCCTGCAGAATACTGTCGTGCGCCAGGCTGTCGTGCACGATCAGGTCGCCCTCCCCGACGATGTGCCCGATCACCGTCACATTGGTGGCGTGCCCGCTGACCATCGCGAGCGCATCCTCGGTGCCCAGCAGGGCGGCGAGTTCCCGCTCGAGTTCGGCATGAATCGGTTTCTCGCCGGAGAGCAGCCGGCTGGCCGAGCACGAGCTGCCGTACCGCGCGACCGCATCCTGGACCGCCGACACGACAGCGGGATGTCCCGACAGGCCGAGGTAGTTGTAGCTGGAGAAGTTCAGCACCTCGTGGCCTTCGATCACCGACGTGTCCCGGGTGATTCCGTCGTTGACGAGGAAGTAGGGGTTGGACATGCCCAGGGACTCGGCCAGCGCGATGCGCTCCGAGATCGCCTTGACCTCGGGGAAATCCGCGATGCGATGCTGGGGTTCGACGGCCGGTCGTGGTTCGGCGACGGGTTCGGGTACGACGTGCTCCCCGCGGTGACGCGCGACGAGTGCGGCCACATCGCCGAGAGTCGTTGCGGGGGTGTACCAATTCGGCTCGACGACCAGTCCTGGGAACTTCCTGGCGAGGCCGCCGAACAGGTCGGCGATCATGATCGAGTCGAATCCCAGGTCGCCGCTGAGGGTTTGGATGATGCTCACCTTGTCTGCCGGAAATCCGCTGATCCGAGCGACTTCGGCGCGGACGGCAGCCGAGATGGCCGTACCCTGCTCCACCGGGGTGGGCTGCATTCGCGTTTCCGGTGTGGCCGAAGTGTTCCGGGCCGCGGCCGCGAGGACGGCGGCCTGCTCCCGGAAGAGCTCGATCAGTTGATCCATGGTGGTGCCCGTCGTGTGTCGTGTTGTCGGCGTGGGTGTTTCGGTGCTGGGCGCGGGGGCATCCACCTGCGTCCAGAAGCGGTGGGTGGTGGCGAACTCGTAGCCGCCGATGCGGTGCCGCACCCGGGCGGCGGGCTCGTAGAGGACGTCCCAGTCCGGGTTCAGGCCGTCGCGATACAGCGCCGCGACCGTCGAGTCGAGCTCGTGACCGGTCGCATCCGGCCCGGGACAGGGCACCTGGATCGGCAGGTCGAGCTCGGCGTGGGCACGGCCGACCATCGGGGCCAGCGTGCGCCGGGGACCCACTTCCACGAGGTGGGTGGGCTCGGCCCGCAGCGCGGCCGCCGCGGCATCGGCGAACCGCACCGTGGCCTCGACGTGTTCCACCCAGTAGGCGGCGTCCATCGGCTCGCCGGCGTCGAGCAGGCGTCCGCGCACGCTCGAATAGATCGGGATTTCGGGCCGGCGGTAGTGGCATTCGCTGGCCACCTCGGCGAAGGCGTCGAGCATCGGCTGCATCAGCGGCGAGTGGAATCCGTGCGAGACGGTGAGCGGGCGCGCGGTGATCCCGAGGTCGGTGAGCACCGCACCGATCCGTCCGACGCCATCGGCGGCGCCGGACAGCACCAGCTCCCGTGGACCGTTCACCGCGGCCACCGCGACATGGGGCTCGGCGGCGATCAACTCGGCGAGCTCGGAGCTCGTGCCGCGGACCGCGAGCATCGTTCCACCGTCGGGCAGCTGCTGCATGAGCCGGCCGCGGGCGCAGACCAGCCGGCACGCGTCGTCCAGGCCGAAGACTCCGGCGACCGCGGCGGCCGCGTATTCGCCGACGCTGTGGCCGAGCAGCCAGGCCGGCTCGACGCCGAGGTCGGTGAGCACCCGGGCCAGCGCGTACTCGATCGCGAAGATCGCCGGCTGCGCGAACTCGGTCCGGTGCACGAGTTCGCTTCCGCCGAGCAGCAGTTCGGTCACCGAACGGTGCAGGTGCGGTGCCAGCTGCGCGTCCACCTCCGCGAGCGCCCGCCGGTAGGCATGACTGCGCTCGTACAGCGCGCGCGACATCCCGGGATACTGCGAGCCCTGGCCGGTGAACAGCCAGCCGATCGACAACGGCTGCGCGACACCCGAATCG
The DNA here is from genome assembly GCF_053603795.1 of Nocardia sp. NPDC004123. Lineage (NCBI taxonomy): Bacteria > Bacillati > Actinomycetota > Actinomycetes > Mycobacteriales > Nocardiaceae > Nocardia > Nocardia sp. NPDC004123. The sequence continues at coordinate 76,063 of NZ_JBSGGG010000041.1, read as the reverse complement.
GGCCCCGTGCCCGAGGCGAACGCCCGCAGCGCCGACACCGCCTCCGTCCGGTCGCCGACCGCGAACGCCAGCCGATGCCGGCCGGAGGACTTCACGAGATTGCTCGACCAGCACAGCCGATTCAGGGCGGCGGGATCGTGGTCGATGTGCTCGGCGAGCCGGGCGGCGTTGCGCCGCAGACCATCCCGGTCGTTCGAGGAGACGGTGAGCACGCCGCCGCCGCCGGTCGCCGCCGGAACGCTGGTCGCGGGAGCGTCGGCCAGCAGCATGTGCGCATTGGTCCCGCCCATACCGAAGCTGCTGACGGCGCCGTGAATCGGGCCGTCCGGCAACGGCATCGGCTCGTGCAGCAGTCGCAGCCCGTGGGCGGCCAGCCGCAGCCGCGGATTCTCGTCGGCGGCGAACCTGGTGGGCGGGACGACGCGGTGGCGCAGGCTGAGCGCCACCTTGATCAGGCCCGCGATGCCGGCCGCGCCCTCGGTGTGGCCGAGGTTGCCCTTGATCGACCCGATCGCGCACGGCTGCGGCCGCTCGACCGCGTGCACCGCGCCCAGCGCCTTGGCCTCGATCATGTCGCCGAGAACCGTTCCCGTGCCGTGCGCCTCGACGAAGGCGACCTGCTCCGCGGACACGCCGGCGCGCCGGTACGCCTCGGCGATCACCTGCTGCTGTGCCCAGCGGTTGGGCGCGGTGATGCCGTTGCTGCGCCCGTCGTTGTTCACCGCACTGCCCTTGATCACCGCGTGGATCGGCAGACCCTCGGCCAGGGCATCGGCGAGCCGCCGCAGCACCACCACCGCGACGCCCTCGCCGCGGCCGATGCCGTCGGCCTTGCCGCTGAACGGCTTGCACCGCCCGTCCGGGGCCGACAGGCCGGCCTGGGTGTAGAAGACATTGAGCGTGGGCGTGACGGTGATGTTCACCCCGGCGGCGAGAGCCTGATCGCATTCCCCTGCCGACAGTGCGACACACGCCTGGTGCACCGCGACCAGCGAGGACGAGCAGGCGGTATCGACGGCCAGACTCGGGCCCTTCAGGTCCAGCTGATAGGAGATCCGATTCGCGGTCATGAAATAGCCGTTACCCGAACCCATTTGGGGCGTGATGCGCGCGTAGTCGCGCAGGTGCACGGTCGCCCACTCATTGGCCATGACGCCGACGAAGACACCGGTATTCGACCCGGACTGGCGGCGGGGGTCGAGGGTGGCGTCCTCGAACGCCCGCCAGGCAGCCTGCAGCAGCAGCCGCTGCTGCGGATCCATCGCCTGCGCCTCACGCGGTGCGATACCGAAGAACTCGTGGTCGAATGCGTCGGCATCGCAAAGGAATCCGCCACTGACGTTGTTGACCGATCCCGGTCCGCCCGCCGGATCGTGGAATTCGCCTGCCCGCCAGCGCTGCTCGGGCACCTCGGTGACGGCATCGGCGCCGGCCATCAGCAACGCCCACAATGCTTCGGCATTCGGTGCCTGCGGGAATCGGCAGTCGAGGCCGACGATCGCGATATCGGTCATGCTGTGTCGATCGGGCATGCGCGTCGGCTCTGCGTGGTTACGCTGCGCAAGCGCGGGGAGGCGGAGCGGCGCCTCCAAGACTTGACCGCTCATGCCGCCGACTCACGGTGCAGGACAGCCTCGTTCGCGATGAACCCGGCCAGTTCGGCGATCGTCGGATAGTCGAACACGACGGTGGCGTCGAGCTCGAGATCCCACTCGTCCTCGACCTCGCCGCACAGGCTCACCGCGGACACGGAGTCCAGGCCGAGCTCGGCCAGCGGCAGCATGGTGTCGACGCTGTGGGCGGGCTGGTCCAGATAGCCGGCGACCCGCTCGACGAGCCACTCGATGATCGGCGCTGCCGCACCGGCAGCCGTGTGCGTGTGCATCGTGGTGATCCCCTTGTGGTTTCGGCTGTCGGATCAGCCGAGGGTGGCCAGGGCGCGGGTGCGCAGCCGTTGGACGGACGGTTCGATCTGTTCGTGCAGCACCGAGTCGATGGTGTTGTCGAAGAAGGCCGCTCGCATGGAGCCGCGCTGCACCTTGCCGCTGGTCGTGCGGTGCACGCTGCGGTGCTCCACCAGCACCACATTCGGCGCCGGCAGGTCGAACGCCGCGGCCACGGTGGCGCGGATGCGGGTTGCCAGTTCGGCGGGGGTCGATTCGCCCAATGCCGTGGTCCGCACGCCCTGGATCAGCAGCAACCGCTCCTGCCGGCCGGTTTCCACGGCCAGTGCGACTCCCAGTGAGTCGGCGAGTGCCGGGTGCTCCGCGCGGACGGCTTCCTCGATGTCATGGGGGTACAGATTGCGGCCGTTGACGATGATCAGATCCTTCAGCCGGCCGGTCACGAAGACTTCGCCGTGATGGATCGCGCCGAGGTCGCCGGTGCGCAGGTATGGTCCCTGCCCGGCGATGCGCGCACCGAACTTCTCGCGTGTTTCTTCCGGTCGGTTCCAATAGCCCTGTGCCACACTGTCTCCGGCGATCCAGATCTCGCCGACCCGACCATCGGGCAGCGCCTGCAGCGTGTGCGGATCCACGATCCGGATCTCCATTCCCGCTACCGCCGGCCCGTTACCGACCAGGCGGATTCCGTGCTCGGCCGGTACCAGCCGGTGGGCTTCGAGCTGAGCTGGATCGACGGTCAGATGCTCGAGCGGGCGCCCGGGCGGGCTGATGGACCCGATCAGCGTCGCCTCGGCCATGCCGTAGCCGGGGGCGAAGATGTCGGCGGCGAATCCGGCCGGGCCCAGCCGCTCGATCACCGCCTCGAGGGTCCTCGGCCGGATCGGTTCGGCACCGACGAGCGCGCCCCGCAGCGATGACAGGTCCAGCTCCGCCAGCTGCGCGTCGCTCACGCGCCGGGCGAGCAGGTCGTAGGCGAAGTTCGGCGCGACAGTGGCGCGGGCGCGGTAGCGGTGGATGGCCTCGAGCAGGCTCACCGGTCGCTTGAGGAACGTCATCGGTGACATGAACACCAAGTTCGCGCCGTGGTAGATCGGCTGCAGCAGCATGCCGATCAATCCCATGTCGTGGAAGTGCGGCAGCCATCCGACCGTGGTGTCGAGATCGGTGGCGCCGAGGGCCGTGCTGGTGGCGGCCGCGTTGTGCACGAGATTGCGGTGGGTGACCACCACACCCCTGGGCGCACTGGTGGAGCCGGAGGTGTACTGCAGGAATGCGACTGTGCCGGAATCGATCTCGGGCATCGCCCAGGCATCCGGGTCACCCAGATCGGCGGTATCGGTCGCGGCGACCGACACCTGCACGCCCGCCTCTCGGGCCCAGGCGGCGAGCGGATCCCGGAACTCACCGGTCGTCAGCACCAAACCGGTCCCGGTATCCGTGAACATCCCCGCCACCCGCTGCATGCTGCGCGCATCGTGCGGAACCGGGGCCGGTACAGCGATCACGCCCGCATACAGGCAGCCGAGGAAGGCCCGCAGGAATTCGAGCCCGGGGGGATACAGCAGCAGCACCGGCCGGTCGGCCTCCGGGCGTTGTGACAGCCAGACCGCCATCGCCCGGGCATCGCGGTCGAGTTCGCGATAGCTCGCAGGCTGCTCGATCAATTCGCGGCCCTGCTCGCGCAGATACGTGTAGCGCCGCGTATCGCCATAGGTCGCGGCCTGCTCGCGAATATGCGCGACGAAGGTGGACTGCATTCGTGAACTCCCGGGATGTGATTCGTGTACCAGGTGCGACAGATTTGCTGGCATTTGTCGCACTACCTGGAAAAGAATCTTCCGGGTCGGCGGTTGCGCCGAATAGCCACCAAAGGTGGAGACCACCTTCACCCCCCCGTGGTCACATTCCCGCTGGAGGGGGCCCTGTCAGTCGGCAGATACCTTGGCGGGCATGGAGCGGTAGGCGTGCAGGTTTCGCAGGGGATGCGGGATCGGTGGACCGTCCAGGCGCAGATCCGGGTACCGCTCGAAAAGGGCTCGCAGCGCGATGGCGCCTTCCAGCCGCGCGAGCCGGGCTCCCAGACAGCCGTGTATCCCGCTGCTGAACGCGAGATGCTCCGCGGCGTTGTCCCTGGTCACATCGAATTGCTCGGGGTCGGGGAAGACCGTGGGATCGTGGTTGGCTCCGGCCAATGACAGCAGGACCAGGGATCCCGATCTGATGTGCTGATGATCGATATCGACGTCACAGTTCGCGACCCGGCCGGTCATCCGCACGGGACCGTCGTAGCGCAGGATTTCCTCGACCGCGTTCGGCCACAGCTCCGGCCTTGCGGCCAGCAGTTCCAGCTGGTCCGGATGGCTTGTCAGCAAGGCGATTCCGTTGCCGAGCATGTTCACCGTCGTCAAGAATCCGGCATCCAGGAGCAGGGCCGCATTGGCCATCTGCTCGCGGCGGGTGAGTTCGTCATTCGCCACCAGCATGCTGAGCACGTCATCGCGCGGCTCGGCGGTGAGCCGATCGAGGTGCTGGTCGAAGTACTGTTTGATTTCGGCCAGGTCTTTGACGGCGTCGCGATAGGTGGTCCAGTCCAGGCCTCGTTCGAGCAGCGGCGCACCCGAGTCTCCCCATTTCAGCAGGGTCGAATGCATGTCCTGCGGCAGCCCGAGAATTTCGGCGATGATCGTGACCGGCATCTGCGCGGAAAAATCGCTGATCAGATCGGGTCGAGGATTCGAATCCAGGCGGTCGATCAGGTCATCGGCCACTTCGGCAACTCGCTCCTCCAACGTCGCGATCGCCTTCGGGCCGAATGCCTGCCCGACCATGCGCCGGTACCGGGTGTGATCCGGCGGATCGGTCACCAGCATCGAGGGCGGTTCGCCGAGGTTGGGAAGTCCCGGATCCGTCTTGGCCAGCATCCAGCGGATCGGCTTCGGCAGGGCTGGATGATTGGGCGAGACCACGCCGAAGCGCCGGTCTCGGAGGACGAGCCGGCAGATTTCGTAATCCGCGGTGATGTACACCCCCGACATCCGGGGAATCCGGCCCTGCCGCCGGATCTCCTCGATATGCGGCGATGAGCCGAGCAAGCTGTCCGGGGAGAGGGCGAGATTCCCCAGCGGCTCACCTCGACGTGCCGACCACCGGAGGTAGGTCCGCAGGAAGCCGTGCATGAGCAGCCATCGAGTCCATGTGCGAGTCAACATCGTCACCTCTCACCCCTGACCCGCTCCCTATGATAGTGATTCGCTATGGCCTATCGCAGCTACCCGAGGGTGACGGAGTGACGTTCGGATCAGGCGAGGGGCCCACCATGGACAGGCGCAGTTTCATACAGGGCGTCGGCGTGGCTGCGGCGACGCTGGGCTTTGCCGGCGTCGGCGCGGCCACATCTGTCGCACGGGCCGACGATGTCGACCAGAGCCCGAAGACGCCGGAATATCGCACGCTGCTGCCGGAAATCTTCCAACCCCTGCCGGATCCCGCCGATCATGTACCGGCGATCGTCGTCGGATCAGGGTTCGGGGCGTCGGTCACCGCGCTGCGCCTGGCGCAGTCCGGGATGGACGTCGCAGTGCTCGAGCGGGGATCGCGCTGGCCGAATGATCCGTGGCGCAATATCTTCACCGTCGACACGGTTCCGGATGGCCGCGGCTTCTGGCATCGCACCACCTTCACCGGGGTGAACAGGATCCCGCTTGCTTTCGATCCGTTCGGCGGGGTCCTCGATGTCTGCAGCTACCCGGGCATCGACGTGTGGCGCGCCGCGTGTGTCGGCGGTGGCTCGGTCGTGTTCACCGGGGTGATGATCGAGCCCGAGCAACGGTTCTTCGATCACGTATTCCGCGGCGTGGTCGACTATCGCGAGATGCATGACATCTACTACCCCAGGGTCCGAAAGATGTTGCGGCTCAGCCCGATACCGGACGACATCTACAACTCCTCCGCGTTCACGCACTCCCGCGCCTGGGACGAACAGGTCCGCGCGGCCGGATATACGCCGCAGCCCATCGACGGCATCTGGAAATGGGACGTCATCCGCGACGAGCTGGCCGGGCGATCGAAGGCGTCGGCGACGGTGGGCTGTTCGGACCTCGGCAATTCCAACGGGGCGAAGTTCGATCTGAACCAGAACTACCTGCGCGGTGCCGAGGACACCGGCCGCGCTCGGATCTATCCGGGCCATCGCGTGGACGCCATCGCCGAGGAGCCGGGAGCGCCGGGTCGCTATGCCGTCGCCGTGACCAAACTCGCCCCGACCGGCGCGGTGCTCCGCACCCGGACGCTGACCTGCGACAGGCTGTTCCTGGCCGCGGGCTCCCTCGGCACCTCCGAGCTGCTGGTGCGCGCGCAGGCGACCGGCGCGCTGCCGAACCTGAACGAGTACATCGGCCAGGGCTGGGGCAGCAACGGCGACGTCGCCCTGGCCCGGCCGCTCACCGTGCTCGATATGGGCACGCAGGGTGCGCCGTCAGCGAGCCGGATTCTGGACGAGTCGGGCGCACCCGTGACGCTGGAGAACTGGTTCATCCCCGGCACGACGCCTTTCGATATCGGCCTGCTCGGATCGCTGGGCATCGTGCTCGACGACACTCGCGGCCGGTTCGTCTGCGATCCGGCCGACGGGCGCGTGCACCTGCTGTGGCCAACCGGCGGCGCCGCCGGTTATCTCGCGCGAGCGCGCGAGGTCAACGACACCATGATCGGTAACGGTCAGGTTTTCACTCTCTCGGGCCTGGATGCGGACGCGTCGTTCACCGCCCATCCGCTGGGCGGCGCAGTGATCGGACGTGCGACGGACGCGTACGGCCGGGTGCGTGGTTACCGAAACCTCTATGTCATGGACGGGGCGGCGGTGCCCGGGAGCACCGGAACGGTGAACCCCGCATTGACGATCAGCGCGCTGGCCGAGCGCAATATCGAACAGATCATTCGTTCCGGCGGGTAGTGGAATAGTCCAGCGATACAGTCGAGAGCTGTGGACGAGACTCCGGTCGCACACCGTCGGCGGTCGCTCGCCGAGCGAGTGGCGATCCGGCTGCTGTACCCGACATTCCGGCCCACTACGGAGTCCTTACGGGAGGCCGTCGCCGGCAAGATGGTGCTGGTGACCGGGGCCTCGCACGGTATCGGCAAGGCCAGCGCGCGGAAGCTGGCCGCGGCGGGCGCGGTGGTGCTGCTGGTGGCGCGTTCCCGGACCGAATTGGAACGACTGGCCGCCGACATCACGGCCGCCGGCGGCGTAGCCCACGCCTACCCGGCCGACCTGACCGACACCGATGCCGTCGACCGGCTCGGCCGGACGCTACTGGCCGAGTACGGGCACATCGATGTGGTGGTCAGCAACGCGGGCAAGTCGATTCGACGTCCCATTGCCGAGTCCTACGACCGCTTCCACGATTTCACCCGCACCATCGACATCAACTATCTCGGCCCGGTGCGGCTGCTGCTGACTCTCCTGCCCGATATGCGCGCACGCGGGCAGGGGCACATCGTGAACGTCTCCACCTGGGGTGTGCTCATGCCGCCGAGTCCGCGCTGGTCGGCCTACGGTGCCTCGAAGGCGGCCTTCGACGTCTGGCTGCGCAGCGTCGCCGCCGAAATCGCCGGTGACCACGTCACCACCACCTCGGTCTACATGCCACTGGTGCACACCAGAATGAGCGCCCCCACCGACTTCGGCCGGATGCCCGGCCTGACCGTCGACGAAGCCTCCGACCTCGTCACACACGCCGTCACCGCCAAACCCCGCGACGTCGCCCCGTGGTGGGCAGTCCGGGTCCAAGCCTGGTCCGCCGTCCACCGCGACCAGGTCCAGCGCTTCATGGAACGCAGGTTCCATCGCTGAAGACCGGATCGCGGCGGGCCCTGCCGGCGTGTCGTCCCCATTACATTTCGGCGGCATTCTTATGGCAAAGGTATAGCCATTGCATCGCGCCGGACAATTTGGAATGCCGACCAGTGCAAATGCAGGAATGCAGAGACATTTGGTCATCGAATCGAACGTGGCAAGTCACTGAATCGTTGCTGTTCGACCGCAGCGGCGTTCCCGGTGAAGTCTTCGGGGAATACCCGGTGCACTGCGCACCTTCCTAGTGGATATGGAAACTATCCCAGCGTGCGGCGGTGTACACGAACGTACCGATCGGCTTATACTGGCCGCGGTCGGGGTTGCAGGAAATTAAGGCGCGAATACAGCGCGGTCCAGGGTTAGAGGGATGTAATGACTGCACCGCGACCGCAGCCCGACCCTGGCCGAGGATCGAGCGGAAATGCCGAGCCGGGCGCGTCAACCACAGAGCTGATACCGCTGTCTGCCGGGCAGCAGGGGTTGTGGCTGGCGCAGAAATTGACTCCGGATGTGCCGATATCCGAGGCGCAGTATGTCGAGTTGCATGGCGATCTCGACGGTGATCTGCTGCGTGAGGCAGCGATTCGAGCCGGCCACGAGTTCCAGTCGGGGTATCTGCGACTGGTCGAGGCCGACGGTCAGCCGTATCAGCGGTACGACCCGTCGCTGAACATGACGGGACAGGTGATCGATGTCCGTGGTGCATCAGATCCTGTCGCAGCCGGCCTGGAATGGATGCGCCGGGAGTACACGGCGCCGCTGGATATGACCCGGGATCTGTTGGTCGCGACGGCGATTGTGCAGGTGGGGGATCGGCATTATCTGCTGTACTGCCGCAGTCACCACGTCGCGCTGGACGGCTACGGCGCGATGATGATGGTGAACCGGATTGCCGAGTTGTACACGGCGGCGGTGCAGGGCCGTACCGCAGAGCCCAATCGTCCGGCCGACATCCGCGCCCTCTACGAGGCCGAGCGTAGCTACCGGGAATCGAAGCGGTTCACCGACGACCAGGCATATTGGGTGAACAGGCTGGCCGGCGTCGGCGAGGAGTCCAGCCTGGCCGCCGGGCAGGCGCCCGCGTGCGCGGACAGTGTTGTGGCAATCACCGAACTGTCGGCGGCGACGGCGGAGCGGATCGAACAGTCGGCGAAAGCAGTGGGCGCGAGCCCGGCCGCGGTGGTGATCGCCGCATTCGGCTGCTATTTGGGTCGCAAGACCGGGCGCGACGAACTCCTGGTCAACATTCCCGTGTCGGGTCGCACGACCGCCGTGCTGCGGCGATCCGCGGGGGTATTCGTCAACGTGGCACCGCTTCCGATCGTCCTCGATCCAGGGGACACCGTCGCGACACTGGCGCTGCGGGTGCAGTCCGATCTGGTGGGTGTGTTGCGGCACCAGCGGTGCGGCCTCCCCGACATTCGCGCCGCCGCCGGGACGCGTGGCGGCGAGCGCCGCTTCGCGGGCCCCGTCGTGAATGTCATGCTCTTCGACCAGAAGCTCCAACTCGGGTCGGTGACCGGCGAATTCCATATCCTCAGCTCCGGCCCGGTCGAGGATGTGCTGGTCGACGTGTATCGGACCGGGGATCCGCCGCGGACGCTCCTCCAGTTCCTGGCCAATCCCAACCTGTACACCGACTCCGAACTGTCGGCGCACAGCGCCGCATTCGCGGAGTTCATCGACGAATTCGCCGCCGCCACAGCGGACACCGAACTCGGACAGGTCCACCCCGGCAGCTTGGCCGAAAGCGCCGGGATCCGCCGCCGCCGCGAGAACCTGGCGTTCTGGCGGGATACGCTCGCGGATCTTCCCGAGCAGCTTCGTCTGCCGTTCGACAGGCCGCGGCCGGTGGTGATGTCGAATCGTGGTGCGACTGCGGATTTTTCGTTGGATGCGGCGTTGGTTCGGGGGTTGGAGGATTGTGCGCGGCGGCATGAATCTTCGTTGTTCACGGTGGTTCACGGTGCGTTGGCGGTATTGCTTGCGCGGATGAGTGGTGGCACCGATATTCCGGTCGGCACAGCGGTCGACGATGCGATCGGGATGTTCGCCAATACCCTGGTGTTGCGGACCGAGATCGATCCGGGGGAGTCGTTCGCCGATCTGCTCGGGCGGGTCCGGCAGGTCGAGCTGGATGCGTTCGATCGTGCCGATGTCCCGTTCGAGCAACTGGTGGACCAGCTATCTCTATCGCGACACCCCTTGTGCCAAGTGACGCTGGCATTCCGGAACCCGGAACCCGTCAGAGCGGAACTACTCGACCTCGAGCTGCCGGCGGTCGGCCTCTCCAGTGAAATATCCTGCTTCGACCTGCAATTCGTCCTGTCGGACCACGGCGGCGGCGACCTGACCGCCGCGGTCACCTTCGCCACGGATGTGTTCGATGCCGCGACGATCGATTCTCTTGTACGTCGGTGGATCCGGATTCTGGAGTCTGCGGTAGCCGATCCGACGGTTCCGATCGGGGCGATCGACGTGCTCGGGCCTGCCGAGCGCGCCGATCTGCTGGCACGTCACGGCGCGCCTGCGGCGGCACCGGTCACCCTGCCCGAGCTGCTGGCCACGGCGGTTGCGGTGGATCCCGATGCGGCGGCGATCGTGTCCGGCGGCCGGGAATTGAGTTACCGGGAGGTGGACGAGCGTTCGAATCGGTGGGCTCGGCAGCTGATCGAGCGGGGTATCGGTCCGGAAGATGTTGTCGCGATCGGTATGCCGCGTTCTGCGGATTCGGTGCTGGCGGTGTGGGCGGTTGCCAAGTCGGGGGCTGCCTTCCTGCCGATCGATCCGGGCTATCCGGTCGAGCGCGTCGCCCATTTGGTGGCCGATTCGAGGGCGGCGGTCGGTCTGACGGTGGCTTCCGTGCGTGCACGGTTACCGGATGACATCGATTGGCTGACAGCGGATTTCCTCGATGAGGGCGATGATCGTCCGGTCGCCGACGGTGATCGGGTGCGTCCGGTTCGTGTCGACGATATCGCGTATGTCATCTACACCTCCGGATCGACCGGGCTGCCCAAGGGCGTCGCTGTCACCCATCGGGGACTGAACAACTGCGCCACTATGCACCGGGATGCGATCAGCGTCGGAAACCGGTCCCGCACACTACATCTGGCTTCGCCGAGCTTCGATGTCTCGGTCCTGGAACTGCTGTTGTCGCTGTGCGCGGGCGCGACGATGGTTGTCGCCCCCGGCGACAGCTTCGGCGGCGACGAACTCGCCGAACTCCTCGACCGCGAGCACGTCAGCCACGTGTGTATTACGCCCTCGGCACTGTCGACCATCGACCACACCCGTTGGCTGTTACCGGATTTGGGGCACCTGATCGTCGGTGGCGAAGGCATCGGCACCGACCTGGTCGAACGGTGGAGTGGTGATCGTGAACTGCTCAACGAATACGGGCCGACCGAGACCACGATCGCGGTCACGCTGACCTCGCTGGCGGCAGGGGAGCTGGTCACGATCGGCCGTCCGATCCGCGGCGTTTCGACATGGATCCTCGACCAGCGATTGCAGCCGGTGCCCGTCGGTGTGGCGGGTGAATTGTATGTCGCCGGTGGTCTATTGGCGCGTGGGTATCACCGCCGGGCGGGTCTGACGGCGGAGCGTTTCGTGGCGTGTCCGTGGTTGCCGGGTGAGCGCATGTATCGGACCGGTGATGTGGTTCGCTGGTCGGTCGATGGTGCGATCGAGTATCTGGGCCGGTCCGATTTCCAGGTGAAGATTCGTGGTCTTCGGATCGAGCTCGGTGAGATCGATGCCGTGCTCACGGGTCACGCGAGTGTCGGTCATGCCGTCACGATCGGCTATCACGCCGAATCGGGAGCTCAGTCGCTGGTCTCGTATGTTGTTGCCGCGCCGGGTGATTCGATCGATACCACACTTTTGGCGGAGTATGTCGCCGATCGTCTGCCGGCGTACATGGTTCCGTCCTCGATCGTGGCGCTGGACCGAATCCCATTGACACCCACAGGCAAGCTCGATCGCAAGGCGCTGCCCGAACCGGTGTTCACCGACGACAAACCGTACCGGGCACCGCGAACACCGATCGAGCATCTCATCGCCGAGACCATCGCCGATGTGCTCCACCTCGACACCATCGGGATCGACGACTCCTTCTTCGCCCTCGGCGCGGACAGCTTGGTCGCGACCCGGGTCGCAGCGCGCCTCGGCGCTGCGCTGAATATCGAAATTCCGGTCCGGCTGTTGTTCGATGCGGCCACGACCGCGGAACTGGCCATCCGTATGGAGCAGGAGGCACTGACGGGGCGGCGACCCCGCCCGCCGCTGATCGCCGGTCCGCGCCCCGATCTCGTGCCGTTGGCGCCCGCGCAGCAACGAATGTGGTTCTTCAATCAATACGACACCGCCTCCGGGGCGTACAACATGCCGATCGCCCTTCGGCTGCGTGGCGAATTGAACGTCGATGCGCTGCGGCTGGCCCTGATCGACGTGCTCGCCAGACACGAATCCTTGCGAACGCGGTACCCGGATCACGACGGAATGCTGATCCAGGTCATCGAATCCGTCGACCACGTCGACCGGGAACCCACTCCGACGACGGTCTCGTTCGGCCAATTGGTTCCGGCGATAACCGAATTCGTGACCGAGGGCTTCGACGTGAGCACCCGGGTGCCGGTGCGCGCCCAGCTGTTCCGCGTGACCGATGCGGAGGAGCCGGAACACGTGCTGGCAGTCGTGGTGCATCACATTGCCGCGGACGGCTTCTCGATGGCGCCGCTGGCTCGTGACGTGACGACCGCCTATGCCGCCCGGATCCGTGGTGCGGCCCCGTCGTGGACACCGCTGCCCGTCCAGTACGCGGACTATGCCCTGTGGCAGCGAGCCACCCTCGGCTCGCCGGACGAACCGGAATCGCTGTGCGCGCAGCAGATTCGATATTGGACAGAAGCCTTGGACGGAGTTCCCGACGAGCTCTATCTGCCGTTCGACAGGCCGCGTCCGGCGGTGATGTCGAATCGGGGTGCGACGGTGAATTTCTCGTTGGGTGCCGGGTTGGTTCGAGCGTTGGAAGATGCTGCGCGGCAGCACAATTCTTCCCTGTTCATGGTGATTCATGGTGCGTTGACGGTGTTGCTCGCCCGGATGAGCGGGTCCGCCGATATCCCGGTCGGCACGCCGGTTGCCGGTCGTGGTGTGGCGGAGCTCGACGATATGGTCGGGATGTTCGTCAATACCTTGGTATTGCGGACCCAGATCGATCCGGGGGAGTCGTTCGCCGATCTGCTCGGCCGGGTGCGGCGGGTCGACCTGGATGCCTTCGACCATGCCGATGTCCCGTTCGAGCAAGTGGTGGATCAGTTGGTCACGCACCGATCCCAGGCTCGCCATCCGCTGTTCCAGGTGATGCTGGCATTCCAGAATCTGGAACCGGTGAAGCTGACGCTGCCCGATCTCGAACTGTCGGTGGTCGACCTGCCCAACAACGTCTCCCGCTTCGACCTGCAATTCATCCTCTCGCAGGACCACGACAGCGGCGACATGACCGTCGCGCTCACCTTCGCCACGGATTTGTTCGACGCCGCGACGATCGACTCTCTGACCCGTCGGTGGATCCGGATTCTGGAGTCGGTGGCCGCCGACCCGACGGTTCCGGTCGGGGCGATCGAGGTGCTCGAGCCCGCCGAGCTGGCCGACTTGCTGGCCCGTCACGGTGCGCCTCCGGCCGCGCCGGTCACCATGCCCGACCTGTTCGCCGCCGCAGTGGGATTGGATCCTGATGCGACAGCGATCGTGGCCGGAGGACGGCAGCTGAGTTACCGGGAGGTGGACGAGCGTTCGAATCGGTGGGCCCGGCAGCTCATTCGTCAGGGGATAGGTCCGGAAGATGTTGTCGCGATCGGCATCCCGCGTTCCGCGGATTCGGTGCTGGCGGTGTGGGCGGTTGCCAAAACGGGAGCCGCTTTCCTGCCGATCGATCCGAGCAATCCGGCCGAGCGCGTCGCCCATTTGGTGGCCGATTCGAGGGCGGCGGTCGGCCTGACAGTGGCCTCCGCACGTGCACGCTTGCCGGATGACATCGATTGGCTGACAACGGATTTCCTCGATGAGGGCGATGATCGGCCGGTCACCGACGGCGATCGGGTGCGGCCGGTCCGTGTCGACGATATCGCGTATGTCATCTACACCTCCGGATCGACCGGGCTGCCCAAGGGCGTCGCTGTCACCCATCGGGGACTGAACAACTCCACCACTGAACGTCACGCCGCCCTGAGTATCGAAACCCATAGCCGCATACTGCATCTGGCCTCCCCGAGCTTCGATGTCGCGGTTCTCGAGCTGCTGTTGCCGCTGGGTTCGGGCGCGGCGCTGATCATCGCACCCGGCGACGCCGTGGGCGGCGACGAACTCGCCGAACTCCTCGACCGCGAACACGTCAGCCACGCCCTGCTCACCCCCTCCGTCTTGTCCACGATCGACCACACCCGCTGGCCATTGCCGGATTTGAGGCATCTGATCGTCGGTGGCGAGAGCTGTCGCACCGAACTGGTCGAGCGGTGGAGTGGGAATTGTCGGCTGACGGTCGACTACGGGCCCACCGAGACCACCATCACCGCGACAGTGACTCTCCCCCTGGTAGCGGGGGAGTCGGTCACGATCGGTGGGCCGGTGCCGGGCGCCTCGACATGGATACTGGATCAGCGATTGCAGCCGGTGCCGGTCGGTGTGGCGGGTGAGTTGTATATCGCCGGTGGTCTATTGGCGCGTGGGTATCTGCGCCGCGCGGGTCTGACGGCGGAGCGTTTCGTGGCGTGTCCGTGGTTGCCGGGTGAGCGCATGTATCGGACCGGTGATGTGGCTCGCTGGTCGGCCGATGGTGCGATCGAGTATCTGGGCCGGTCCGATTTCCAGGTGAAGATCCGCGGTCTTCGTATCGAATTGGGTGAGATCGATTCGGCGGTGGCGGCGCACGAGAGTGTCGGTCGAGCCGTCACGATCGGCTATCGCGCCGATTCGGGAGCGCAGTCGCTGGTCTCGTATGTTGTTGCCGCGCCAGGGTCTTCGATCGATACCGCGCTGTTGGCGGAGTATGTCGCCGATCGTGTGCCGTCGTATATGGTTCCGTCTTCGATCGTGGTGCTGGACCGGATTCCGTTGACACCGGCGGGCAAGATCGATCGTAAGGCGTTGCCCGAACCGGTATTCGCCGACAACAAACCGTATCGGGCGCCCCGAACGTCGATCGAGCATCTCATCGCCGAGGCCTTCGCCGGCGTGCTCCACCTCGACACCATCGGGATCGACGACTCCTTCTTCGCCCTCGGCGGGGACAGCATCATGTCGATCCAGCTGGTGAATCGGGCCAGAGCCGCAGGCGTGGTGTTCTCCCCACGCGACGTGTTCGAGCGCAAAACGGTCGCCGGTCTCGCCCAGGTCGCCATCCACGAGGGCGCTGCGGAGACATCCATTCCGGCCGAACCGCCCGGTGCAGGCGTGGGCCCGCTACCGCTGACGCCGATCATGCGAGAGTTGCTCGAGCGGGCGGGGCCGACCTGTGACCGCTACTCGCAGGCGATGATGCTGGGCCTGCCGGCGGGGATCGACCGGCGTCAGCTGACCGACGGCGTGCAGGCGGTACTCGATCGCCACGACATGCTGCGTGCGCAACTGACCCCGGGCACCGACGGGCAGTGGACGTGGGAGGTGCTGCCGGCCGGAACGATTCGCGCCGAGGACGTCCTCGTGCGGGTGCCGATGGAAGCGGGGCGCGGCGAGTTCCGTGCGTTGGCGGCGGCCGAGCTGGATGCCGCCGCGGACCGGCTCGATCCTGGAGCCGGGATCGTGACGCAGGTGGTCTGGTTCGACCCGGTGAACACGGCGGAGCCGGGCACGGTGCTGGTGGTGGTGCATCGTTCGGCGATCGATCGCGTCTCCTGGCGCGTGCTGGTCGCGGATCTCACGGCGGCGTGGACGCGCACTGCCTCCGGCGAGCTACCCGATTCGGCCCCGACCGGGACCTCGATGCGCAGCTGGGCGCACAGGCTGGTCGAGGCGGCCCAGCGCCCGGAGCGCGCCGCCGAGCTCGAATTGTGGCAGGCGATGGCCGCCGGGAACGATCCGATGCTCGGGTCACGGCCCCTCGACCCCGCGATCGACGTGGTCGCGACCGCCCGCACGGTCCAGGTCGACGTCGACCCCGGGACGACCGAGGCTCTGCTGACCACGGTGCCCGCGGCTTTCCACGGCAGTGTGGACGACGGGCTGCTGGCCGCCCTTGCGGTGGCGATCGCGAGGTGGCGGCGCGAGCACGCCACAGCGACCTCCGCGGACGTGACGATCCGCCTCGAAGGAAACGGCCGTGCGGAGGGCATTGTCCCGGGCTCGGATCCGCAACGGACGGTCGGCTGGTTCACCACGAGTTTCCCGATGCGCCTGGATCTTTCGGGCATCGATCTCGACGACGCGTGCGCGGGCGGGCCGGCACTGGGGGCAGCGGTCAAGTCCGTCAAGGAGCAGCTCCTAGCCGTCCCGGACCACGGGATCGGCTACGGCCTGCTGCGGTATCTCGACGAGGACGCCGGACCGATCCTCGCCACCGCGCCGCCGCAGATCGCGTTCAACTACCTTGGTGCCGAAGCGATTCCGGCGGCCGGATGGGTCCCGGTGGACGTCGGTGATGCCGCGGGTGCGGCAGAGCTCGCCGGTACACAGCCTCCGGATATGCCGGTGCCCGCGGTGCTCGACATCAATGCCATCGTCGTGGACGACGCGAACGGGTCACGGCTGCAAGCGATCTGGTCGTATCCCACCGGCATTCTCACCGCTGAGGCGGTGCGCGAGATGGCGGAGTCGTGGAGCTCGGTACTGACCGCGCTGGCCGCGCACGTCCGCCGTGCCGGGAGCGGGGGACGGACGCCGTCGGATCTGGCGCTGGCCGGGCTCGGACAATCCGAGATCGAGCGGCTCGAGGACCGATATCCGGCCTTGAGCGACGTCTGGCCCTTGGCCCCGCTGCAACAGGGGCTGCTGTTCCATGCGCTCGTGTCGGAGCAGTCGGTGGATGCCTACATCACGCAGCTGGTCCTCGAGCTGCGTGGCCGGGTCGATCCACGGCGGCTGCGCCGAGCCGCGCACGTGCTGCTGGACCGGCATGCGAATCTGCGCGCCGCCTTCGTCACCGACGCCGGACCGGTACAGGTGGTCGACGACGACGCCGAGGCGCCATGGACGGAGCTGGACCTGTCCGGGCTGGATGATGGTGCGCGCGAACGCGAGTGGACGCGGCTCATGGCCACGGACCGCACCACCCGGTTCGACCCGGCGCATGCCCCGCTGCTCCGCTGGATGCTGGTCACCACCGGGCCGGAGCAGTACCGGCTGGTGCTGACCAATCATCACCTGCTGCTCGACGGCTGGTCGACGCCGCTGCTCCTGCAGGAGCTGCTGGTGCTCTACGCCACCGACTGCGACGCCACGATGCTGCCGCAGGTCCGTCCCTACCGGGACTTCCTGACCTGGGTCGCCCGGCAGGATCCGGCCCCGTCGCTCGACGCCTGGGCCCGGGCGTTCGACGGCGCCGACGAGCCGACCCTGGTGGCTGCGGCCGATCCCCGCCGTCACTACACCGGATCGCGTGCGGTGCTCGGCGAACTGACCGAGGCGCAGACCGCGGAGTTGACCGGCCGCGCACGATCCCGCGGCATCACACTCAACACCATGATCCAGGCGGCATGGGCAATCGTGCTGGGCACGTTGACATCCCGGCAGGACGTGACGTTCGGGGCCGTGGTCTCCGGACGGACCCCGCAGATCGCGGGTATCGAATCGATGATCGGGCTGTTCATCAACACGGTCCCGGTGCGCGTCCGCCTGGACGCCACCGAGACCCTCGGGCAACTGCTCGACCGCATCCAGGCCGAGCAGGCCGCGCTGCTCGATCATCAGTTCATCGGTCTGGCCGACATCGAGCGGGCGGCCGGGCCGGGGGCGGTATTCGACACGGTGACGGTGTTCGAGTCCTTCCCGGTCGACCGCCACGGATTGACCGCGGACACCGACATCGCCGGGATGCGGCTGGTCGACGTGACCGGCGCCGACGCGGCGCACTATCCGCTGGGCGTGGTCGGGCGCGTCGACTCGCGACTGCACCTCGAGATCAAGTACCTGCCCGAGTTCTTCGACCACGACACCATCGCGGCGACCCTGCGACGGTTCGTGGGCGTGCTGGGCGACATTGCCGCCGACTCGGATCTGCCGCTGGCCCGGCTGAATCTGCTCTCGCCGCGGGAATACCGCGAATTGGCGCCGGTATCAGGTGATCCCGCGATGCCGGAGCGGATGTTGCCGGAGCTCTTCGCGGCGACGGTGGCCCGGGATCCGGGGGCGGTGGCGGTGGTGTGCGGGGACCGGCAGTGGACCTATGGCGAGCTCGATGCCGAGTCGAATCGGCTCGCGCGCTTGCTGATCGGCCGAGGTGCCGGGCCGGAGACGAGTGTCGCGGTTGCGTTGCCGCGCTCCTACGAGTCGGTGCTCGCAGTGTGGGCGGTGGCAAAGTCGGGGGCGGCATTCGTCCCGGTGGATCCGCGCAATCCGGGGGACCGGATCCAGCACATGCTCGGCGATTCGGGCGTCGCGACAGGAATCACGCTGTCGGAGTGGAGGAATCGACTACCCGGATCGGTGCGGTGGCTGGTCCTCGACGAGCCGGCGCTCGAAGCGGAGGCGGCGGGGTTGCCGGCCGTGCCGGTGACCGATGCCGAGCGAATTCGACCGGTCCGGGTCGATCACGCCGCGTACATGATCTACACGTCCGGCTCGACGGGTGTGCCGAAGGGCGTGGTGGTCTCGCACCGGGGGCTGGCGAACCTGGTGGCCGAGCAGTGCACGCGGTTCGACCTCGGCCCGGGCGCGCGGGTGCTGCATGCCGCGTCTCCCAGTTTCGACGCGGCGGTCCTGGAACTGCTGTGGGCGTTCGCGTCCGGCGGGCGGCTGGTGATCGCGCCGCCGACCGTTCTCGGCGGAATCGAACTGGCGCAGATCATTTCGCAGCACTCGGTGACCCACGCCGCGCTGACACCCACGGCCCTGAGCACGGTCGACCCGGCCGGGCTCCGGAACCTCGGGACCGTCGTGATCGGAGGCGAGGAGCCCCCACCGCAACTGGTGTCACGCTGGGCGCCGGGCCGGAAACTGTTCAACACCTATGGTCCGGCGGAGGCCACGATCCAGACCGATGCCGGTGCGCCGATGGTGCCGGGTGAGGCCGCGACGATCGGCGGACCGATCCGCGGTGTCGGTGAGGTCGTGCTCGACGCGTGGTTGCGTCCGGTGCCGCTCGGCGTCGTCGGCGAGTTGTACCTCACCGGTCCGGGACTGGCTCGCGGCTACCGCAACCGGACGGGTCTGACAGCGTCGCGGTTCGTCGCCGATCCGTTCGCGGGTCGCGGGCAGCGCATGTATCGGACCGGGGACCTGGTGCGGTGGCTGCGGCTACCGGAAGGAGGTCTGACCCTCGACTATGTCGGCCGGACGGACTTCCAGGTCAAGATCCGTGGCTTCCGCATCGAACTCGGCGAGGTCGAAGCGGGCCTGCTGGCCTACCCGGGAGTGGCTGCTGCGGTGGCGACCGTGCACCGCGGCTCCGCCGCCAGCGATCGGTTGATCGGGTACGTGGTGCCCGAGCCCGGCGCCGGCCTGGATCCGGTCGCGGTCCTCGCGTTCGCCGGGCAGCGATTGGCCCCGCACATGGTGCCGGCGACCGTGATGGTGCTCGACACGCTGCCCACGACGGAGACGGGCAAGATCGACCGCCTCGCGCTGCCCGAACCCGACTTCACCACGGGCCGAACCGAATTCAGGGCGCCGGTCACCGAGATGGAGACAACGCTCGCGGAACTGTTCGCCGAGGTACTGGGAGTCGACACGATCGGGCTCGATGACTCGTTCTTCGCCCTCGGCGGAGACAGCATCATGTCGATCCAGCTGGTGACCCGGGCCAAGGCGGCGGGTCTGGTGCTGTCCGTGCGTGAGGTGTTCGAGCGCAGAACGGTCGCCGGACTGGCCCAGATCGCGGTCCGCGACAGCGCCGCGGCAGCCTCCCTCCCGGCAGAACTGCCCGGCGGGGGCGTGGGGTCGATGCCATTGACGCCGATCATGCGCTGGATGTTCGAGCGTGGCGAATTCGACCGCTTCTGCCAGTGGGTGATGCTCACGCTGCCGGCCGGCATCGAGCAGTCTGCCATCGCGGCGACCGTGCAAGCGGTGATCGATCATCACGACATGCTGCGGGCCCGGCTACAACCCGACCCCGCGCACCCATCGGGCTGGGCAGTGCAGGTGCAGCCGATCGGGGTATCCGCCGCCGGACTGATCCGGCGGGTGCCGGTCGATGCGGCACCGGACAGCAGCGCGTTCGCCGCGATTGCCGACGCCGAGGCACGCGCGGCCGCCGAACGCCTCGACCCCGCCGCGGGAGTCATGCTCCAGCTGGTCTGGTTCGACTGCGCCGGCGGGCCGGGCCGGCTCCTGGTCGTCGCACACCACCTGGTGGTGGACGGCGTGTCGTGGCGGATCCTCGTTCCCGACCTTGCTGTCGCCGGAGCCCAGGTGAGCGCCGGGCAACAGCCGCAGCTCATGCCCGTCGGTACGTCGATGCGACGCTGGGCGCACGCTCTCGAGACCGCTGCCGCGAACCTCGATGAACTCGACTGGTGGCGTTCCACACTCGCCGCCGCGGATCCGCCGATCGGGACGCGCCCGCTCGACCCGGTCGTGGACCGGCAGGCCGCCGTTGCCACCGTCCGAGTGACACTGCCTACCGTGGTGACCCGCGCTGTACTCACCACCCTGCCCAGGGCGTTCCGCGGCAATGTGGACGATGCCCTCATCGCGGGGCTCGCACTGGCGCTGACCCGGTGGCGGCGCCGCCACGGCGACGACGTCACCGACACGCTGCTCACTCTCGAAGGCCACGGGCGCGACGACACGGTTCTCCCCGGTGCCGACCTCACCCGCACTGTCGGATGGTTCACCACCACCTCCCCGGTGCGGCTCGACCTGTCCGATATCGACATCGATGACGCGTTCGCCGCCGGCGCCGCCGCGGGGGCGGTCGTCAAATCGGTCAAGGAACAACTCCGGCGGGTCCCCGGCCACGGGATCGGCTACGGGCTGCTGCGCTACCTCAACACCGATACCGCCCGCATCCTGGGCGCGCTGCCCGACCCCCAGGTGAGTTTCAACTATCTCGGCCGATTCGACACGATTCCCGACGCGTTGCGCGACACCGGGTGGCTGCCCGCCGGCGACGATGCCGCGGGCGGCACCCAGCACCCCGACGCATCCGCGGCAGCCGTACTGGGCATCAACGCGGCCACCGAGGACACGCCGGACGGACCCGCCCTGACCGCGACCTGGGACTACCCGGCCGGCCTGATCACCGCCGGCGAGGTCACCGACCTCGCGGAACTGTGGCGCGACGCGGTGACGGCTCTCGCGGCCCACGCCTCCCGGCCCGGCGCGGGCGGGCTGACGCCGTCCGACGCCGGACTCGTCGACCTCGACCAGGCCGCGATCGACCGGATCGAGGCCCGGTACCCGGAGCTGGACGATATCTGGCCGCTCACGCCGCTGCAGGCGGGGCTGCTGTTCCACGCCCAGCTCGCCGACGGCGCTCGCGACGACTACATCGTGCAACTCCGGATGGAACTCGGTGGGCGCGTCGACGCGGACCGGTTACGCCGCGCCGCACAGACTTTCATCGGACGGCATCCGAACCTGCGGACCGCGTTCGTTCAAGACGGTGCCGGTGAGCCGGTCCAGGTGGTACACCGCCGTGTCGACGTGCCGTTCACCCGGATCGATCTCGCGGAAGGCGCCGACACCGCAGCGGCGCTCGATCAGCTCATGGCCGCCGACCGGCACTTCGACATGACCGCAGCGCCGCTGCTGCGACTGACACTGATCAGCACCGCCCCCCAGCGGTACACACTGCTGCTGAGCATGCATCACATTCTGATCGACGGCTGGTCCACCCCACTGCTGATCCGGGAACTGCTGATCCTCTACGCCGGCGACAGCGACCCCAGAGCACTGCCCCCGGTGCGTCCCTACCGCGACTACCTGACGTGGCTGCAGGCCCAGGATCAGGATGCGGCCGAAGCGGCGTGGGCACGGACACTCGAGGGCGTCTCCGAGCCGACTCTGCTGGCGCACGCGGACCGCGGCCACCAGCACACCGCCGCCGCGCGCGAAGTCCGGGTGGGGCTGAGCGAGCACCGCACCGCGGCCCTGGTCACGGTGGCTCACCAGCAGGAGAGCACCCTCAACACCGTTGTCCAAGCCGCCTGGGCGATCGTGCTCGCGAACGCGACCGCGCGCGAGGACGTCGTCTTCGGCACCACGATTTCCGGACGCCCCCCACAGCTCCCCGGCATCGAATCGATGATCGGCCTGTTCGTCAACACCGTGCCCGTCCGGGTCCGGCTCGACTACGGCGAGAGTCTCGCTCAGCTGCTCCGGCGAATCCAGGCCGAACAAGCCGCGATGCTCGACCACGACCACCTCGGGCTCGCCCGGATCCAGCGGGTGACCGGGTTCGGCGCGATGTTCGACACCGTGACCGTCTTCGAGTCCTACCCGGTCGACACGGCCGGATTGTCCGAGGACACCGACATCGCCGGGATGCATGTCCTCGGCGTGCAGGGACGCGACGCCGCGCACTACCCGCTCGGCCTGATCGTCCATCTCGGTACCCGGCTGGAGCTGACCTTCGAATACCAGCCCGGACTGTTCGCACCGGACGAGATCGACGCCCTCGCCGGCCGGGTGCTGCGTGTGCTCGACGCCATCACCGATGACATCGATCTCTCACTGCTGCGCGTCCAGCTGCTGTCGTCGGATGAGCTGGCCACCTTCGCACCCGTTCGCGGTGGGCCCAGCGTGGCGACATCGACGTTGCCGCAGGTGTTCGCGGCCGCAGCGAGGTCCGGCGCGGACGCGTTGGTCTGTGACGGTGAACGGTTGTCCTACCGCGAACTCGACGAAGTCTCGAACCGGTGGGCGCGGATACTGATCGACGCCGGAGCAGGACCGGAATCGTTTGTGGCCGTGGCATTACCGCGCTCCATCGACGCCATGATCGCCGTCTGGGCGGTCGCCAAGACCGGCGCCGCGTTCGTGCAGATCGACCCCGCCCAGCCCGAAGACCGGATCAGCGGCATCCTCGCCGATGCCGGTGTCATCGCCGGGCTGACCGCCGAGACCCATCGAGACCGGCTGCCGGACACCACCACGTGGCTCAGCCTCGACAGTCCCGGATTCGCCGCGAAGGCAATGTCCTTGTCCGCCAACGCGATCGACGATTCCGAGCGCACGGCCACGCTCCGGCCGGAGCACCCCGCCTACCTGATCTACACCTCGGGCTCGACCGGCACCCCCAAGGGCGTCGTGGTCACCCATACCGGGATTGCGAATCTGGCCGCCGAAGCGCGGGAGCAGCTCGGCCTCACCTCGTCCTCTCGAATGCTGGCCGCGGCCTCACCGACCTTCGACGTGTCGATCCTCGAATGGCTCAGCGCTACCGCCGCCGGAGCCACCCTGGTGCTCGCACCGGAGCGTGTGGTCGCCGGCGCCGAGCTGGCCGAGCTGATCGAGGCCGCACAGGTCACCCATGCGGCCGTCACTCCGACTGTGCTCGCATCACTGCGCCCGGACGGACTCGATACCCTCCACACCCTGATCCTCGGCGGCGAGACATGCTCACCGGATCTGGCAACCCGATGGGCCCCGGACCGCACGCTGATCAACGCTTACGGGACGACCGAGACCACCATCCAGAGCTGCACCGACGTCCTCCTGACCACCACCGCCGACGGTCCGCCGCCGATCGGCGGCCCGGCCCGCGGATTCTCCGCCGTCGTGCTCGACCGCAGACTGCGCCCGGTCCCGCCCGGAGTGGTCGGCGAACTGTATCTGTCCGGACCGGGCATCGCCCGCGGCTACCACGGGCAACCCGCGCTCACGGCAGCACGATTCATCCCCGACCCGTACGGGCCGGCCGGGACCCGCATGTACCGCACCGGCGATCTGGTCACCTGGACCAGCGACCGGAGACTGCAATACCTGGGCCGTAGCGATCTGCAGATCAAGGTCAACGGCCATCGCATCGAACCAGGCGACATCGAAACCGCGTTGTGCAGCCATCCCGACGTCTCGCGTGCCGCCGTCGCCGTCCACACCCGGCCCGACGGTGTCGACCAGCTCACGGGCTATGTGGTGCCCGCCAGGCACACCGCACCGGATGCCGCGGCGCTGACCAGGCACCTCGCTACCCGATTGCCCACCCACATGATCCCGACCGCCATCGTGACGCTCGACCGGATACCGCTCACGACCACCGGCAAACTCGATCGCAACGCCCTGCCCGCACCCGACCTGCGCGGTCGGGCTCGGTTCCGGGCGCCGTCCACCCCGCTCGAGGCCACCGTGTGCGAAGCCTTCGGCCAAACCCTCGACATCGAGCGAGTCGGAGTCGACGACGGCTTCTTCGCTCTCGGCGGCAACTCGCTGGCCGCCATCCAACTGGTGGCGCGGCTCGCGGAGTCCACCGGTGTCACCGTGCCGCTGCAGTGGCTGTTCACCGATCCGACGCCGCAATCGCTGGCCCGCCGCATCGAGAGCCGCCGTGACGGCCTCGCAGGGCAGGACGTCGACGGACGGGATCTCGCAGGGGCGCTCGCCGTGATGCTGCCGCTGCGCGCTGCCGGAACCGATCCGCCACTGTTCTGTATTCACCCGGCGGTCGGATTGGCTTGGGGCTTCAGCGGACTCGTGCGGTACCTCGATCCCGACCTCCCCGTCCGAGGGCTGCAATCTCCCGCGCTGTCCGACCCCACCGTGCGGTTCGACACCCTCGACGAACTCGCCGCCCGCTATGTGCAGGAGATCCGGTCCGTCCAACCGCACGGCCCCTACCATCTGCTCGGCTACTCGCTCGGCGGCACCATCGCGCACGCGATCGCGGTCCAGCTCCGCCGCGACGGCGACTCCGTCGCCACCCTGGCCATGATGGACACCCGCGTCGTCACGGCCGACAGCTTCCGGGGTCCCACACCCTCCGTGGCGACGATGCTCGCCGAGTTCGGCGGTGTCGCCGTTCCGGCCGGCGACACCGAGCTGACCATCGACGCAGCAACCGAGTTGCTGCACCGGCAAGGCGGACTCTTCACCGAGGTGACCTCCGAGCATCTCGTGAGCTTGCAACGCGACTACACCCGGCTCATCGACCTCACCTGGAACCATCGGCCGGGACTGTTCGACGGCGATCTGATCTACTTCAGCGCCGACGACCACCACGTCGACGGGTCCTCTCCTGCGCAGGCCTGGAACGACCACATCACCGGTCGCATCAGCGAGCACCGGATTCCCGTCCAGCACGAACGGATGACCGATCAGGATGCGCTCCGCGCCATCGGTTTCGTCCTCACCGAACACTTCCGGTCCATCCACGCCGCACCCACGGAGTCACAAACCCCAGCAAGGACAAGCCGATCATGAACACCGACCGAATCGTCGGAACACGTTCCGGCGTCGAGCCAGTCAACTTGTTCGACCCCGATGTGGCAGCCGGTAACGGCATGCACCCTCACCTTGCCGAACTGCGCCGATGGATGGTCGACTACCTGTGCCAATCCCACCCCGACCTGGGCCGGCCCGGCAATGTCTGCCCCTACACCAGCCACGCCATCGCACTGCGATCCCTGTGGGCCGCATTCATCCCCGGTCGTGATATCGACCGCTCGCGCATCACCGCGATAGTCGCCGACCTCTACGACCTGTTTCCCACCCTGCCACCCCGGACCGAACCCGATTCCAAGCTCAAGGCGGTCATCGCGGTCTTCCCCGACCTCACCGAATACGCCGACATCGACACCGTTCAGCACGACCAGAAAACCAAATTCGTCGAACAGGGCCTGATGCTCGGCCAGTTCTACCCCGGCTGCACCGTCCCCGGCCTCCACAACCCGTCCTTCCCCGCCCTGGACGCCCCCCTCCCCATGCTCGCCATCCGCTACATGGCCCCCACCGACTTCCCATTCCTCAGCTCCCGCCACGAATGGATGAACTTCTACCTCAAGATCTTCGCCCCCGCCATCCCCAAGTTCATCGCCACCGCCATGTCCGACCGACTCGTGGTAACCCCCGACGCCCCACCCGACCTCGGCCCGGACGGCGGGTAACGGACCCTTGCAACCGCTGCGCGAAAAAGGTTTGGCTGCGACCGAATCGGGAGAACGCACCGCCATCGCAGATCCGGCCCGTCCGGACCCGCGAACGTGCTCTTAGAGCTCGAACTCGATATCGGCGACTCGAACTGGTGTGCTGATCGGCTTCGTCGACGTGAGCTGATATTCACCGTCGGACGGGCTGGAGTGCAGTGTCCAGGTTTCGCGTGCCGGATCGACGATCAGGTATTCGGGAACTCCGGCCTCGGCGTAGAGGCGGGCCTTGTCGATGTAATCGGCCTCGATGCTGCTCGGCGAAACCACCTCGAAGAAGGCTAGCGCGTTCCGGGCATGGAGGGCTTCACCCTTGCGGAAGATCGCCACGTCGGGGGCCTTGTCGTTCTCGCCGGTTCCTGCGATCTTCACGTCCGATGTGGTGGAGAGCTCCGCGTCCGCGAGCCGGACCCGAAAGGCGATCTCCTGGATGATGTTCCAGTGTTCGGGTCGTTGAGGGGACACCACGATCACATCGCCTTTCGCGTCCGCGCGAAATCCTTCGGGTACGTCCATGCCGGCGGCTACTTCCACAAGCTGGTCGTGCAGGCTCATCGGGGCTCCTCGTTCTCCGTCGCCGTAGCAATGGTAGCTAGCAGCAGTGACATGGATACGAGAAGAGCCGGTCCGAAGACCGGCTCTTTGTCGGGCTGACAGGATTTGAACCTGCGACCACTCGACCCCCAGGATGCTGCCATGGCATCTGTGCACGTCGCACGTCATGCGCGTGCAATCCGAGATCACCCGCGAACGGGCGAAGTTCGTTGCGACGCAAGCCGTGTGGTCCCCAGTTGGTCCCCACCTGTCACCGAGGCCGACCCTGCACCTCAATCGCATGATCACCTGGCACGGCGTGGACCTGCGCCATCACCGACAGCAACCCAGTGGCGGTAGGTCACCGGAAGCATGCGGCCGGTGAAGTGAGCGTTCGACGGCTTGGTGTAGAGCACGGCCGCTTGCCCCTTGGCTGTCGGCAGGAACTTGACAGTGATCGTGGGGTCGGCCGCGCTGCCGAGTGCGATGAACGCCGATGCGCTGTAGGAGCGCAACAAGCTGATGTACGCGTCGTGCAGGACCGGGGCGACCGCGAACGGCGAGGAGCAGGCCATCACGATCAAGATCACGGGGAGGAGGGTGAGCAAGGGCACCACTGCCAAGGCGATCGCCGGCGGCCTCATCACGTCGAGGACGAGGAATCTCCTCCCGACACGGGTGGCTTCGGCGATGGCCCGGTACGCGAGGCTGGGCGGGAGGTGATGCATGGAGGTCGCTAACACGACCAGGTCGTAGCTATGGTCGGGTGCGTCGATGGCGGTTGCGTCGGCCACCCTGGCAGTGGCGCGCGGGTGGGCGCCGAGGGGACCTGCTTCGATCGCGGCAACCGATTTCGGGTCCAGGTCGGTCACTGTCACCGTCGCGGTGCTGTGCAGGTCGAGCACTCGTGCCGCCAGCTCGCCGTGGCCGGCGCCCAATTCGAGCACCCGCGGATTGCGGAGGCCGGCGAGCCGTCCGGCGACCAATTGCGCGTTGCGGTCGTGGTCACCGAACACGTTGCCGACTCGATCGAGGAACGTAACGATCCTCCGCTTGCGCTGCTCGGGCACGTCGTATCTGTCGAGGTATTCGAGCCTTCCGGTCTGTAGCCGCCGGTCGAGCCAAGACGCATCCGGACCGCCACGAGGCATCGCGGCGATCATCTCGATATCGGGTGGGTATTGAGTCATATCCCTCCGCCTTGTGCCAAATTTTAGTCCTGGTGTACAGCCAGGGCGACCGCGTGGCGGCACCAACCTCACGGGAGGGCCCCGGAATCCGCAGGCAGCGGGGCCACACCCACCTGCGACGCACCGGGGATCGCTACCATCACCGGTGCCCAGGCATCCGAAACCCACTGCCAGCAGCAGCGATTGCGCCCCGAAGCGGTCGATATGCGCACCGTCGCGTTTTCGTATCCGGTGCAAGCCCGGTAAAGGTAGTTTTCGCCGAAAATCGTGCCTATACCGTAATTCGTTGCCGTCCAATGAATTACGGAACATTCGCCCGATTTTCAGTGAAAGCCGCAGGGACCCGATAGGGGATGCCCCGGAAGACCGCGACAAGGCTTTCCTGCCCGCCCCGCACGACTCCGGCAGCAGTCCGGATTTCAGGTCCGATGTCCATGCGATGCTCGCTGTCGCGCGGGTATCAGACGGTGATGACAGCCGAAACCGCATGCTATCCAAAATGATTCGCGGGCTGCGACGCTCTATCTGTCTGATCAGTCGTCTTCGGCAGCGGCCGGATCACGCAGCGGCCGGTGACCACCTCCGAGGTTGGGCAGATGGAAAGAGTAGTGGCCTTCCAATCGCACATGGCGGCGCACGAACCCCGACAACCGGGCGGCGTCCTCATCACGGACCGGGTAGTCCTGGGTCAGGGACGTCACCAGGCGGCCCTCCGTGGCGCATAGCCGAGACTCTCGGCGTCTTCGACCGTTCGTTCGTACTTCCGGGCCGACCGGGCGCTGTATCTGCGCGGAGTCCGCACCATGGGCGATCTGCTCGAGCTGTCGGACACCGAGTTGCTGGCGATACCCGGGATCGGCGAGCACGGCGTCACGATCATCGCCGATGCCCGCGCCCGCTACGCCGCGGACCAGGCCGGGGTGAAGCGCGCGGGGTAGTCGGCACGATCGGTCACGACCACGCCCCATGCCGCCACCATCCGGGCCTGCCGGGGAGCCGAATACCCGCTGGCTCCATCACTCGTAGGGTCGATGCGCAGGCTCACGCCATCCGACACCGCAATCCGGACATGCGTGCAGGCGCATCTCAACATCGGCGTCCGTGTGCGAGTGTCGGGCGCCGGCGGTCGTATTGAACGCTCTCCTAGTCCCAATCGAACCAGTCGAAGAACTCGAACGGCAGTAGATGCTTGAACCATCCCGGAGGGATTCCCCAGCCCGGAGGGAAGAAGAAGTGCTTACTGTCCCAGCCGTGGTCCCAGTGCTGATCGACAGGGGTGGGGGCGTAGTTGGTGACCACATCGGCCTGGGCCGGCACGGTCACGGCGGTGACCGGAGCCACCGCAATCGCACCAGCGAGGACGGCCCGAGCCACCGTTTGCCTGGTCATTGCGAACATTGCTGATCCTTCTGATGATCCATTCAACTCGATTGCACCAGGGCTATCCCCGCGCACCGTGCGTGGAAGATACTCGGTCGACTGCTACCGAATCAGCGGTGGAAATACGGGCCGATACATCCGCGGCACGGCGAATAGCACTGGCAGCGCCACAACCATAACCCCGCCAGATTCTTCCGAGCAATTGATCGCTGCGTTTATCCGGGGTTCCGGTAGCAATCGCCGAGAATCAACGAAGTTCGGGCATATCCCCTGGTGGGGGTGATTTCGAGGTCGCGCCTCTTTGGGTCCGGCGTCACGACCGATTGCACCCTCAGCTGCGGTTTCTTCGATATCCGCCCAAATTTTCGGCGAGTACTGCGGCGACCCCTTGATAGCAGTCGGTGACCGAGTGAAGCTAGTGGCCAGCGGGGTGTCGGTGTTCGAGATCCTCGCCATCGAGTTCGATAGGTGAGGGGCTTTTCTGGATTCGGGTCGATCAGGGTTTGCCGTTCCCCGTCAGCCCCTGGCACTGCGTGACGCTGCCGGAGTTGCAGAACGCGTTATACAGCGCACTCGACCCGGCCTGGGTCAGCGCAGTCAGCGGATCGGGCATCTCATGTCCTCCTTCCACTCGATGCCGGGTGCGGCTCGGGTCGAATTCCCGCAGACCCAGGGTCGCTGCCGCGGTGTGGTGTTTTCGCTGGTTTCGGGTCTGCGGGCATGACTGGTCGATGGGCTGGAGATCGACTGCCTGGTGCGGGCCGAGGCGCGGAAGACACACACGGTCACCCCGAATAGGGATCGAGGTTGCCATGGGTGCGGTGGTCGATCCCCTCGGCGGGCTGCAGCCAGCGAGCCGGGACGCGCAGCGGCTCGGGTAAACCCACGGGACGGTCCTGGTCGTCCACCAATCGTCCGCGCACGCGATATTCGCCACCGGGCAGACCCAGCGCGGTGAGCGCAGTGACCTGCTCGTCGGTCAGCACGACCTCGATGCTGGGGCCTTCGGTGATCGGTCGCCCCTCCACCATGGCCGGTCTGCTGGTCGAGTCCACCTCGGTGACGGTGAGCCGGAAACGAGTACCGGTCATCCACCACCACGCCGACGCCGGCGTGCCGGGTTGATCACGGTCGAGACGGCGCCCCGGCGAAATCCGGTGTGGAATCAGCACCGCATAGGTTTGCCCGACCACGACGTCGCGGGCCTCCATGCACTCAGCCTGCGCGTCCTCATCGGTGCTGGTCAAGCCACTGTCGTTGTTTTTCGCACGAGTCCAGGACCCCGATGTTCGGGACTCCTTGCGAGGTTCCGGGTGCAAAACGACGAAGTTCGAATAGCCGCTGGTCAGGTTATATCCGAATTCTGAATACGGCGCGTCGGTGAGAGAACCAATGGGTAGGTCTGCTGAGTCTCGATGCCGCAGTCGCTTTCGCACTCGGCGAACCATCCCGAGCCACCTCGTCGGCCGATCGTTCGCCCGAGCGCCTCACCGCGCGCGAACGCCAGGTCGCCAACCTCGCCGCAGAAGGACTGACCGACAAGGCAATCGCCGATCGCCTGGTCGGTTCGCCGCGAACCGCGCAGGGGCACGTCGAACATATTCTCATCGAACTGGGCTTCACCTCGCGCGGGCAGATCGCGGCGTGGGCCGTAGCCCAGACCCATGACACGGCCGAGTAATCGAATGCCCGGAGGTACCGTGACCATCAGCCGCCGTCGTCCGGGCGTTGCAGTGGCACTGCGAGGTGGAGGTCGCGATCAGTCGGGCGAGGGTTCGTGCTGGCTGGCGTCAGCCGGATCGGTAGAAGGCAGCACCCGCAACGACGCCAACCACCCGGTTCTGTCGCTGGTTCACCCTTCGCCGTCGCGTTGCGGCGCCCATTCCCGGATCGCGGCGATGATCTGCTCGGGCGCGTCTTCCTGGATGTAGTGGCCCGCGCCCTCCAGGATGACGGTGCGATGCTGCGGAAAGACCCGCTCCCAGCGGCGACGCTCCGGTTCGCGGAACGCCACATCCTTCGTCGGCCACACCAGCAAGGCGGGCTTGTCACCCAGGGCGGGCAGCCCTCGCTCGATCTCGGCGAGAAACGGTCGGCTGCCGAGGATTTCGCGGGGGAATACGTGCATCGGACGCCTCGACTCGGACGTCGGGAACGGCCCGCGGTAGGCGTCCATTACCGACTCCGATAGCGTCCGGCGCCGGACACCGAGCGGTATGAGCTTCTCGACGAAGAAGTTTCGACGCAGAATCAGGTAGCTGCCGATCGGACCGCCCAGCGTCCGGGAGAATATCTGCGTTCCCAGATCCGATTTCGGCCAGGCCCAGGTATTGCCGATCACGAACGCGGCGAACCGATCCGGATGCCGCGTCGCGACCGCGAACCCGATCGGTCCGCCCCAATCCTGCACCATGAGCATCACGCCCGACAGGTCGAGCTCGGTGACGAATCGCTCGACGATTGTCGCGTGCTCGGCGGGCGTGAAACCGTATCCAGGGCCCGGACGTGAGAGGCCGAACCCGGGGTAATCCAAAGCGATGCAGCGAAATTGGCCGCCGAGATGGGTGATCAACTCACGGTAGAGAAACGACCAGGTGGGGTTGCCGTGCAGAAGTAGCAGGGGTGGACCGGTGCCTTCGTCGACGTAATGGACGCGAGCGCCGCCCAGGTCGAGATAGCGGTGCTCGAAGGGGTATGAGTCTCGGGGCACCCAGGACGGAATTGCCGGTGTGTCTTCGGACATGTCGACCTCCTCGGGCGAAGCATACGGAGTAGCTGCTGCGGATCGCATTCGCGAAACACCCACCCGACCGGATTGACCACCATTGAACGGACTGCAAACCAGAAAACCGCCGCCGCAAACAGGAGCAGCAACTCCGGACCTGCGCGAGAGCACTCTTCGAGCAGTTCATCAGCGCGATCCGCTACGAATTGCGACTTCCTCGAGTCGAAGCGAGCTTCTTCTCCTACACCACGGAGCCAGTGGATCCGCCGGCTCCGACAAGCTAGCTCTCTGCGGCCATCGCCTCCGGGCCAGTCACCGGATGTGCCTTTGGCAGGAATCGATCCTGCGACCTAGGGATTGGAACAAAGTGCCGGCACTCGACACTACGAATTGCCGTCAAGAGCCATCGAAAGACTTGTACGCCTAGAGATTCGGCGGCCGACGGTCAACTATTCGCAGCTGAACGCAGTTTCGAAAGACGTTGGCGGGCAGCGGATTCAGTGGGAGATCGTTGGGTCTCGTCCGGTCCCGGGTGTCCTCGTAAGCACGGAGCCTTGCTTAACTGACCCTCAGAGTGTCAGCGAACCGCGCCTCGATGGTTGCGATGCCCAGGTGGCGGGCGGTGATGCCGACCGAGTGCGGCGTCGCCACGTACCCGCGATTGCGTCGGTTACCACAAGCCCGCGATGTCGCCGCGTATTCGCCCGGTCCACCGTGATCGTGGCGCGCGCCGGAGGCACGGAACTAGACTTCGAATTTGCCAGAGGTTTTCTCTAGTTGTAGTCCATCGAACGACCCAGGGAGACCGGCCATGGCGACGCATACGTGGGAAACCGAACAGCAGCACCGCATCGAGCAGGTGTTCACCGACCAGCAGGTGCGCGATGCCATGCCGTCGGAGGAGGTCATCGCCGCCGCCGCGCGGCCCGGCCTGCGACTGGCCCAGATGGTCGACACCGTCGCAGCCGGGTATGCCGACAGGCCGGCCTTGGGCATGCGCGGTACCGAACTCGGCACCGACGCCGCCGGGCGCCGGGTCCGGCGGCTGCTGCCGCGTTTCGACACCATGACCTACCGGGAATTGTGGTCGCGGGTGGGCGCGCTGGCCGCCGCATGGCACCGAGACCCGCAGCATCCGGTGCGTGCCGGTGACTTCGTCGCGATCCTCGGGTTCACCAGCCCCGGCTACATCACGGTCGACTTCGCCTGCACCCGGCAGGGCGCGGTCTCGGTGCCACTGCAGGTGAGCGCGACGCCGGCGCAGTGGGCGGCGATCCTCGCCGAGACCTCTCCTCGGGTGCTGGCCTGCAGCCTGGAGATGCTCGACGGGGCCGTGGACGCGGTGCTCGCCGGGACCGCCGCCCCGCAGCAACTGCTGGTCTTCGACTACCACCCGGAGGACGACAGCGACCGTGCCGCCATGGAGGCCGCCCGCCACCGACTGGCACAGGCCGACAGTCCCATCGTGGTGGCCGAGCTGAACACCGTGCTCGACCGAGGCAGCAGCCTGTCTCCCGCCCCGTTGTTCGTGCCCGCCGCCGACGAGAATCCGCTGTCCATGCTGATCTATACCTCCGGCAGCACCGGCACCCCGAAGGGCGCGATGTACACCGAGGAGATGCTGGCCGCGATGTGGCGTGCCCGCTACGGAACCGATGGCATTTCGCTGCCCGCGATCGAGCTCAACTACATGCCACAGAGCCACCTGGCGGGGCGGATGCAGGTGGTCAGCACGCTGATGCGTGGCGGCACTGCGTATTTCACCGCCGGCAGCCACATGTCCACCCTGTTCGACGATTTCGCGCTGGTGCGGCCCACCGAGGTGTCCTTCGTGCCGCGGGTGTGCGATCTGGTATTCCAGGAGTTCGTCAGCGAGGTGGAACAGCGTGTCGCGGACGGCGCCGACCGCACCACCGCCGAGCGTGAGGTGCGAATCGACCTGCGGGAGCGGCAGTTCGGTGGTCGCGTATTGGCGATGAGCTGCGGGACCGCGCCGCTGTCCGCGGAGACGCGGGCCTTCATCGAGTCCGTGTTCGAACTGCCGCTGCACGACGGGTACGGTTCCACCGAGGCCGGAGGCATCATGCGGGACAACCACATCAGCCGACCCCAGGTGCTGGACTACAAGCTCGCCGACGTGCCCGAACTCGGCTACCACCACGACGACCGGCCGCATCCGCGCGGCGAGTTGCTGGTGAAGACGATGACGATGTTCCCCGGGTACTACAAGCGGCCCGAGCTCAGCGCGGAGATGTTCGACGCCGATGGCTTCTACCGCACCGGCGACATCATGGCCGAGATCAGCCCCGACGAACTGGTGTATGTGGATCGGCGGAACAACGTGCTGAAGCTCTCGCAGGGCGAATTCGTCGCCGTGTCCCAACTGGAGGCGGTATACGCGATCAGCTCGCTGGTCCGGCAGATCTACGTGTACGGCTCCAGCGAGCGCGCCTACGTGCTGGCGGTGGTGGTGCCCACCGACGAGGCGCTGCATGCGCATCCGGACGATCTGAAGGCCGCCGTCCTGCAGTCGCTGCAGAAGATCGCGCAGAATGCCGGGCTGGCCTCGTACGAGATACCGCGCGACATCATCATCGAGACGCACCCGTTCACGCGCGCCGAAGGGCTACTGTCCGGTGTCGGAAAACTGTTGCGGCCCAAGCTGAAGCAGCGCTACGGGGAGCAGCTGGAGGAACTCTACCGGGAGCTGGAGCGGCAGCAGACCGACGAATTGACCGCGTTGCGAAGCGGTATCGGTGACCGACCGGTGCCGGAGATCGTGCACCGGGCGGTGCGGGCGCTACTGGGCTGCGCCGACGCCGATATCCGGCCCGACTCGCACTTCGGCGATCTCGGCGGCGATTCGCTGTCGGCACTGTCGCTGTCCAACCTGCTGCAGGAGATCTTCGGGATACAGGTGCCCGTCGGCGTGATCGTCAGTCCCGCGGTCGACCTGCGACAGCTGGCCGGATACATCGAGGAGGAGCAGGTTACCGCGGGGCGGCGCGCGACCGCGGTCTCGGTGCACGGCACCGGCGATCGGATCCGCGCCGCAGACCTCACACTGGAGAAGTTCATCGACGCCGGCACTCTGGAGGCCGCGCCCGCGCTGCCGCCGGCGGCCACGACGCCGCGGACCGTGCTGCTCACCGGCGCCAACGGGTACCTGGGCCGGTTCCTGTGCCTGCGCTGGCTGGAGCGCCTGGACGCCGTCGACGGCGCCCTGATCTGCATCATCCGCGGCAAGGACGCGGACGCGGCGCACGCGCGGCTGGACGCGGTGTTCGACTCGGGCGATCCGGCGCTGTTGCGGCACTACCAGGAGCTGTCCGAACGCCGGCTGCAGGTGCTACCCGGCGATATCGGCTACCCGAATCTCGGTCTGACGGAAAAGGATTGGCAGCGGCTGGCGGACACCGCCGACATGGTCGTGCATCCCGCCGCGTTGGTGAACCACGTGCTGCCCTACGACCAGCTGTTCGGCCCCAACGTCGTCGGCACCGCGGAGGTGATCCGGCTGGCCCTCACCGGCAAGCGCAAGCCGGTCACGTACTTGTCCTCGGTGGCGGTAGCCGGCCAGGTGCCGCCCGGGATGTTCGCCGAGGACGGCGACATCCGTGAGATGAGCCCGGAGCGGATACTCGACAACAGCTACGCCAACGGCTACGGCAACAGCAAGTGGGCCGGCGAGGTGTTACTACGGGAAGCGCAGGAGCGGTTCGGGCTGCCGGTGGCGGTGTTCCGCTCCGACATGATCCTCGCGCACAGCTATTACGCCGGGCAGCTCAACGTGACCGACATGTTCACCCGGCTGCTCCTCAGCATCCTGGTGACCGGCATGGCGCCGAAGTCGTTCTACCGCACCGACTCCGGCGGCCATCGGCAGCGGTCGCACTACGACGGCCTGCCCGCGGACTTCACCGCCGAGGCGATCGTCACCCTCGGCGGCCGCGCCACCAGCGGCTATCAGAGCTTCGACGTCCTGAACCCCTACGACGACGGCATCTCCCTGGACCAGTTCGTCGACTGGCTCATCGACGAGGGCCATCCCGTCCAGCGCTTCGACGACTACGGCGAATGGCTGTCCCGCTTCGAGAGCGCCCTGCTGGCCCTGCCCCAGCAGCAACGCCAGCAATCCGTCCTCCCGCTTCTGGACGCCTACCGCACCCCCGCCGAACCCACCCGAGGCTCCGTCCTCCCCGCCGACCTCTTCCGCGCCGCCGTGCAGCAGGCCAATCTCGGCCCCGACGCCGACATCCCCCACCTTTCCCCCGCCCTTGTCCACAAATACGTCGACGACCTGCACCTGCTGAAGCTCCTCTGACCCCAGCAGAGAACCGGGCCGGTCAGCTGGCCCCATCGATGTGAATTCTGACCGGCCACCAGCGCCCTCGGGGCAATGCCGACCCTGTGTGACGAATTCTGCCGCTCTATCCGTGCTCGTTTGCCGCTACTTCCCGCGTGCTGTCTTCCCTGTGCGACGACGGTCGGTTCGAGGGGCCGGAAAGTTCTCGGACAGTGAGATTTTGGTTATCTCGAGCCGCAAACGACCGTGGCGGTCGAGTTCGTCCGCTGGAACTGCTTCACCCAGTTCCGGATCGTCTCATCGGTCACCCCGCAATCGCGCGCGACATCGGCCACCCGGCCGAGACTGCTCGACCACCCGGCCACCGCGGCCGGATCGGCGAAACCCATCACCCAGACCCGCAGGCTCGCACTGCTGCGGCGCGCTCTCACCGAGCTGCGTCCACCACTTCGATCTCGCGTCGCCGGTCGAGGCTTACCGCCGGATCCGGCGCGAGGGAGGGCGCGGGCGCTTGTGCGGCATCTGGTAGCGTATTGATAATGAAATCCATTACCGATAATGGTAGGAAGCTGACTTTCGCGCGTACGACCCTCATCACCGGGGCCGGGTGCGTGGCTCTGGCATCTGGACTACTCCTCACTCCGGCGGTAGCGCACGCCGAATATCACTGCCACGATGACGGCACGTGCCATGACGACGACCATGGTGGTGGCGGGGGTGCGGCCGGGGGTGGAGGGGCGGGAGGAAACGCGGGCACGGGAGGCAATCGCGGGCTCACCCTCAATCTATTCCCGATGCAGGTCACGGTCCCTATGGGATCCTCGTTCACATTGTTCGGAGGAGGCCCGTCGATCTTCTGATCGTCGCCCCGCGGAGACGGGTCGTCGTCGCGCCGCCACAACCGAATTTCGTGATGCCCTGGGAACTTCCGCTCAGGGCATCGCCATGTCCGGTCTACGCGACAGCTGATTCCGGGACGTGACCAGTGTCGCACCCGAGGTTCGACCGCACCGCACCAACAGTTATCGCAGCTCACGTGGGTGCCCTTGGCTGATGTGGTGGTACCTGTCGCAGATAACCGGGTCACTGTCTGGGGCAAATCCCTAGCGCCGGATTCCGCGCGAGTGTGCGCACTACCCCCGGGGGCATCCCACCCGCCGCCGGAGGGTTCGCGTTCGGCCAATCGTTTTCCGAACATATGGACGGCACCGGCGGGCGGCGACGCCGCCAGGCCGAAGATTCACGGTCGGCAAGGTCTGCGAACGGCGCTGGAGGTCAGCGGTCACCACGCGGAACCGCTGACCCGCCGGCTTCATCGGTGATCTATGACATCGTTCATCGGCGGGCACGTCGCGTCGCCGCTTGGATCTGCGCGGCATGCGGCGATTTCGGACGCGCGCCCCGAGGGATCGAGGATCAGGAGTTGGCGTTGAGAGTCTCGAGGCCCGCGATGAACTCGCTGCGGGTGAGTCGGCTGTCTCGGCTCACATCGGACTGGTCGAACCAGTCGGCTATGCCGGTCATGTCGGCAGAACTCAAGCCGGGGATAGTGATCTCCCCCGAGCCATTGCTCCCTATGCGCAGGGCGGTGATCACTTCGCCCCGAGTGAGGACACCGTCCTTGTTGAGATCGAGCGCATCCCAGAGCGTTATCGCTTGATCCTGATCTACCATCGCATAGCCTCCCTACTCTCGGACGTGATTGCTGGGTCGTCGGATTACGTACCAGCACAACAGATTTCGATACGGTGTCCACCCTCGGTAGATACCGACCTCACGACCCGGGGTGCCATCCCTCGGCGGTGAGCTCGGTGGCCTTCACTACGGGGACACCTGACGGGCCGTCAGCCCTCAATCTCCGGCAATGCCGGTGACTCATGCCACAGTAATGTGTGTGAGCTATCAATACTCCAGTCTGGCCGGGGCGATTGACGACAAGGCCAGCCCGTTGCGTCAGTACCTCGACCACCGTTACCCGAATCTCGAACCCGTGCAGGCCGACTACCGAGCCCGCGCCGGCACACTGCTCGTCGGCGGCACCGGCGCCAGCCCGGGAACCTTGGGCGCGGCCTTCGACTACCTACTCCGATTCACCTGCGGCGCCGAGTACGTCCCCGAGACAGCGGTGTTCGCCGAACCGATCTTCTATCGCCCCGACCACATCGCCGTCGTATGGGAGCTGGCCACACTGGCAGGTCACGCGTACATGCGGCCGCTGCCGGAGAGCACCTTCGAGATCGTCGCCCGGGCGAGCTGGGCGTTGGCGCTGTGCACGGAGCTGTACCGCAACCGGTTCGTCTTCCCCAATTCCCCACTGGCCGAACCCATTCGCAGCGACCGATTCACGACCGAGGCCTTGCTCGCGTTGGCTCCCGGCGACGCTGTCGCCGAGATGCGGTCACTGTATCTACTCGCTCTCACCGAACTCGCCGAATTCCTGCCCGACCCATCGTCGGCGGTGGCCCTGGGGCCGACGTTCGCCGCCTCGCAGCTCTGCTCGGCCGATGCCGACCTCATCGTGGACGGCGTCCTGATCGAGGTGAAGACCCGCCTCGGCGCGGCCAACCGTGAGACAGGGCAACGCTCGGACTCGCTGTCGCTGACCGACATCTACCAGGTCATCGGCTACGCGCTGTTCGACACCACCGACACCTTCTGCGTCCATACCGCGGCCCTCTACTCCGCCCGATACGGCGCATTGCACACATGGCCGCTGCAGCAACTGCTCGACACCCTCGCCGACGCGCCTATCGACCTCGCGGCCGAACGCGCCCACGTATGGGAACTTCTCGGCGGCCAGCAGATTCCAGCGATCCCCGTGCTCCGGTGAACCGCAGGCGCGCCAGCCCTTTCCACGGCGTGCATGAAATAGGAATCGCTGGGGAATACGCCGAACTGTGGGTGGATTCGAGGCTCCGCCGCGAACGACGCAACCGGCGGCGTATCGCGGCTACCGGACCTGGGACTCGTGCACCGTCGGCCCGATCGCGACGTGTGCGAGAACCGCCGGCAGGTCGGTGCCCAGATGTCGGGTGACCTCGCACAGCGCGGTGTCGAGCGCCGCCCGCGTGGAACCCCGGCCGCGGGTGCGGCCTCACAATGGCGTCCTCCCAGCGGATTTCGACATGGCAGACCTGATCACCGCGGCCGCACCCGGCGATCGGCCGAGGTGCGCCGATAACGACGTGGGCCTCACTACCGCAGCGGCTGACCACCGGCCAGGCGACCCGATTCCCTGCTACCGCGGGTCGGCATTGAACACGACCCGTGCGACCGGTGCGGGCCGCGGCGATCGCGGCGCACTGATAGCGCAAGCAGGCGGGCGGGATCAGGTCGTCGGCGGTAGCGCGCCAGCGCCGGCGGATCCGATCGGGGATGGTGGTGAAATCGGCGGTGCGACTGCAGATGTCCGCGTCGAGGGGTTGGCGGCGGATCCGGATGTCGGCCCAGATGAGATCGGCGGCACCGTCGAGGACGTTCAGCGACGGCAACAGTTGCGGGGGCGCATCCATGCCTGCTCGTAGCACACGACCGTTTCCACCGTGACGATCCGATTGCTGCTCAGGCCGAGTGGATCGAAGGGATCTGTGGGCGATCCACCCGGCCGCCGAGCACGGATGCACCGCTCGGAGTCAGCGAAGCGGGGCACCCCTTCCGGAGTCGTCCACTATCGACCCCGGCCGGATGATCCGACGTGAGAGTGCGGAGCGATAACCGCACCCTGATCCCGCTACGCTCCCGCGATCGGCTCACCCACACCGCACAGTAATCAGATCCGGTGCCGGAGCGGCCCGAACACCGCGCTGGTGGCACGAATCGAGAGTGTCCAGGCACGGGAGGTCGCAGATATCTCCGAATTAGCCACGCGGTCGGGATTGTCGTGCAGAATGCGGGACAGAACTGGGCCCGACCTGTCGGTGAACCTTAATGGGGTGAAATGACCGATCTGATGGGATCGACCGTGCACGAGTTTCTCGCGCAGATCCTCGCGCGCTACGGCAGCATCGAGGCCTTCATCGCCCGTCTCCACATCCTGCTCGACACGCCCACAGCCGTGCTCCCCGAGGCGGTGGCGTCCTCGGCCGGCGGCCGGCACCGGCTCGCAGAGCCCAGAGGCCGAGTGCCGATGACTACTGGAGCCCCACCTCGCCTACTTGGCCGAAATCTGTCAGGAAAGGCAGGGGTTCCCTAGCCGAAACTCCCGGTACCGATACTTCCGGCGCCATCACAGCCGTAGGTGGCCGGAGTCGGCACGGGGGTACCGGCAGGTGCGGCAGCAACCGTGACGGTCTGAGACGCCAGCAGCTTCCCCTGGGTCAGGGTGATCGTGTGCGCACCCGCGGTCGCGGGAGTCCACTTGACGTGAATGCCGACGGTAAACCCCTGGAAGCCCGAGAAGAAGCAGGTCCCGTTGTCACGGAAGGTCACCCGCTCCCACGGGAGAAAAAGCAGCGTGGGGGAAACTGTCCCGTCGATATCCACGCCGGTACCCACCACGAAACCACCGGCGGGGGCGTTGATGGTCAAGGCCGAATCCGCCGACGCGGTCGCCGCCGTGAGCCCGACCATAGCGGCCGCCGCCATCAAACCCACTGCACCCCGGCCGATTCGGCGGACAGTCGCACTGCTCGTACTCATGTATCACTCCTGTTCGAGGACTGGGCGGTCAGAATCGGAGGCTGCTGGTCCCAGCGCTGCCGCTGCCGATGCTGCCGCCGCCTTCGCACCCCCGGGGTCGCCGGAGTCGGCACCGGGGGTGCCGACGGAGGCCGGACCGACCATGACGGTCTGCGCGGCCGTCATGACTAATCCCGATGCGCCCCAGCCGATTCGACGAGAGAAAGTCCTACTTGCACTCATCTGAGCTCCTGCTCGTGAATCCCGCCGATGGGGTCCACGAACACTAACGTTCACAGAGTGTGAAATGAGGAAATTCCAAATCTTCCTCAGCCCAAGATTTTTGGGGCAGCCGACTCCGATCGGCTCGGCCGGGCGGGACCGGGCACCGTCGTCTTCCTCGCTGCCGCAGGTCGGCACTGAACACGACTTCGAAAACTGACGCCGGATCGGGGGTAGCGGTGCGATCGCGCGGTACCTTGCACTGGCGTCGAAATATGCTGTAGCGCAACATGTTTCGAGTGAATTATCTGCGGTAGTGGCGTTACCGCCGGATCCCGGTTCGCACGACTGGCCCCTCCTCCAGTCCAGCCCTTGGCCTCGGCGGATTGGTGGTCATCGATATGGACCACATACAGCAGTGGGGAGTCTGCCCAGCTGGTCGCGACATCCCGAGCAGCGAACAGGCAGCCGTCCGCGGGGATCTCGGCGAGTTCGTCGTGGTCGTTCTTCATAGCGCCTGCACCGGCCGCAAACCCGCGCTGACCGATGCCCAGGCCTGCCAGCCGCGCGAGCGTGCAGCAGCGGATGAGTCGAAGTCGTTGCTGGCCAAGGAATTCAGCATCAGCCGCGAAATCGTCTACAGCTACCTGCGTGCCGACACTGTCATGGGCTGCTGGCAAGCTGAGACCGATCCCGCCGCCCGGCGCGAGCGACGGTGGTAGGGCCCGATGAGGTTGTGCAGCGGGTTCGTTCCCCTTGCACCGTGCGGATTCGTTTGGTGTGCAGAAGGAGTGTTCGGTGTCGAAGGACGTGCTGCTGTTCTCGGACTATTGCCAGATCCACGTCTTCGACCAGGACACGGCCGAGGATGTGTGCGGCCTCTGGGGCCCGGACGATTCCCCGGCAGGCGGATACCTGGCGCTGGGCAGGGACGCGGTCGCGGTCGAGACGGGTGTCAACGGGGACCTGGTGGTCGCCGTCGAGGTCACCGATGGACCTCCGGCCCTGGGCGCCGATGCCGAGGTCGTGCTGGAGTGCAGCCTGCACGCCGGGTCCGGTCGCATGGTCCTCGGATCGCCGACGCTGCCCCCGGAGGACGGCCCGTCATTCGACGTACCAACTGGCTGGTTGCGGCTGCGTGTGTCGATGGCCTGGTGGCCCGACGAGGAGGATCCGCGGGTCGACACCGTCGCCGCCGCCGACCTCGACGAGGCCAGCATCCCGCTGTACTCGCGCGACGAGCCCAGCTTCGAGGTCCTCAACCGCGTCCGCCTCCAGTTCTGGCCTGCGGGACCGTCCGAGCCTGCTCTGGTCCGCGGATGGGTCGGCGGTACATACAAGTCGTAGGCGTCGCCGTAGTACTCGCCGATAATCGGGCGGATATCGGAGCAACCGCAGCTGATGGTGCT
Organism: Nocardia sp. NPDC004123; assembly: GCF_053603795.1. NCBI lineage: Bacteria > Bacillati > Actinomycetota > Actinomycetes > Mycobacteriales > Nocardiaceae > Nocardia > Nocardia sp. NPDC004123. Next base: position 33,680 of record NZ_JBSGGG010000041.1, on the reverse strand, counting down.
ATCGGTCATGATGCCGGGTCCAAGGAGGCGCCACCGCGTTCCCCGCGCCCCTTTCTGCACATAAGTGGGCGGTACCCGCTCAGCGCTGGATCGCTGGATTGATAGCCAAACCGCTCAGCGTGACTTTTCCCGGATCTGTCCTTCAACCCCTGGGCCGCCGCGGCTAGCGGGCAGTGCACGCCTTCGGCCTGGCAACGGTGTTGATAGGCAGCGGTTTTGGGAGTTCAGCGGCCGGTGTATTCGATGTGGAAGTCTGGGTCACCGTGCGGCGGCTTGTTGCCCCGCAGCAGGGCCTCGTAGATGGCGGCGCCTGCGCTGATTGCCTTGTGCGCGTCGTCGGTGTTGTAGGTGTCGATGGACAGGTCCAGCATCAATTTGTCGGCGGCGGGAATGCCGCCCACCCACCACGCTTTGAGCAGCGACTTGGCAGCCGCGTAAGCGCGGGTCGGTCCCTTCGACAGTCGTGTGGCCAGCTCGCGTGCCGTGTCGTCGAGTTTGTCGTCGGGCACGATGAAGTCGGCCACCTGCGGGACCTGCGTAATCGGCGTCCGCTCGCCGAGCATGACCATGCGGCGGGCCGCTCCCGGACCGATCAAGCTGGCCAACCGTTGATAGCCGCCCGCCAATGGCACTTGCGCCGAGTTGATTTCCACACACCACAGTACGGTGTTCTCCGACGCGACGATGAAATCGGCAGCGAGCGCGAGCTCGAAACCGGCGCCTGTCGTCTGACCGCGCAGAGCCACCACGACGGGAATGCGCATCGATTCAATCGCACGGTAGGAGTTGGTCACCTCGGTGACGAACGTGCGAAACCAGTTGTAGCTCTTGCCGGGCCATTCGTGCACCGCACCGCCGACGCTGAAGTTCGGTCCTTCGGCGTGGATGAGCAGCGCGCGGATGTCGCTGTCGGCGGCGTCGTGCACCGCAGCGATGAGGTCGTTGTTGTATTGCGCGCTCACGAAGTTGAACGGCGGGCTGGCCAACACAATCCGGCCAAGGCTGTCTTCCTTCTCGAATCGAACAGCGCTCACTGGCGTCATCCTTTCCTCCGCGTCTGACTCGGCGTCTCCGCGCATGTCGCTGCCGGCGGCTGTAAAGGCAGCCGTTTGTGCTCAGGCGGACCCCCGTCGCACGATCGTCGACACCGCACAAGAGAAACACACTCAGCCTTGCATGATCGCTATTTCAGGCATGCGTGCCTCGTTCGTGATTGCCACACAACGGCCTGGGCGAAGAAGACCCGCCGAAGTCACCGCGTGTCGATGCCTGCCGCTCACACTCTGGATCGACCGGTTGACGAACGGGCTTACGAACACCGATACCTGCGGTGGCGCGGGTGGTTCATAGCGCGCGTTCACGTTCGTCGTGTCGCCGGAGAAGGTCGCGCCCCGGAACTCGGTGGGGCAGGAGAATGTCGGCTCCCTGAAGTCTGCGGCGCTGGAGAATGTACGCGATGGCCTGCGTCGCCGACGAATCCGCTGAGTCCAATCAGCGGCGTTGCCCGCTACGGATTAATGGTCGACGGCGGTGAACAGGTCGGATTCCTTGAAGTCGAGCATCGTGCGGTAGCCGAGAATCTCGCCTGGGGTGATGTCTGCGGTCCGGCCCGCGTCGTAGAGCTCGATCCGGATGCGGTACTTCGTGCCGGGCGTGGGTGTAGCGGCCCAGCAGCGCCAGGTGATGCCGTCTTCGTCAGCTTTCGGGCTCAGGTCCTCGCACGTTCCTGTGGTTACACCTGTGCGGGCTTCCCTTGGCGGGAGTTGCACGCCTCTCTCATCAACCAGGATGGGGTCGCGTGAGTAGCTTCGGTCCTTGAAGCCGAGCAACGATACGTGGATGAAGACCATGTCCCCGGCGAAGGGGCTGAAGTCAGCTGGAAGGGTCGGATTGGATTCGCCCATTCGGTAGCGGTAGCCGATGTAGTCCACGGCATGCTCGACGGCGATGTGATCGATTGTGGCGCCGAGCTTCTCCCTCGGTTTGAGGTCGGGGTTGATGGTATAGATCGCCCCATATATCGAAGCAATCGTGGTCGCGACCAGGGCAGCAACCGTAAGTAGCCCAACCAGCCCAGCCAGTCTGGGCCAGCGCCAGCGCTCCTCTTCCCTTTTGGTCGAATCACTCACTGCTGTTCGCGATGCCCGGCGGTTGAGCGCGGCTCGCCGCGACGGCGGAGCAGGTGACCGTCGACGTCGCGTTGTTCGAGCAGCCGCCGCGTGACTGGCGCTAGGCGGCTCGCTAGCTGGATCTGCCATTTCCATGCATCGCGTTAGGGCCGGCGAACGCAACCGCTGTCCAGCGAAAATATTGGCGCAGTGTGTCTGGCCCCCAGAAGCCGGAGCGTGACGCCAGACTTGGCTGATACTAATCGATCTCGTACAAGGGACGTACTTCACCGACTGGCTTGGCGAGGCGCAGCAGCGATCTTGTCCCTTGCCGAGGGCGGAGGCGTGGCCGCCGACCCTCCTACCAGTTGGTACCACGATCTCGGATGGGCTGTGGAAGTACGTCACCACGCTGCGCGCCGCACCTGGGCAGAGCGCTTACGCCAACCAGGAATGGTGCGGGCTGGTCGCTGAACCTCTTCGGCTACATCGCCAACTCCCGCCGCGACGACCGGACGAACCGGCGCATCCCGAACACGATCACGTCGGGGTCGTTGATGTCGCGGCCGCCGTCGAACACCATCTGTCCACTGTCGCCGAAGGGCAGTCCGCCTGGACGGCGGACGGTATTGACTGTCCCGGACATTGATTGGGTGGTCGAGGTGCTCGAGCATTGGGTGAGTGAGGCGCGCCCGCTGTTCAATCCCCGGCAGCCGGTTGCAGGCACTCTGGGTTCACGAATGCGCGGGTCGGATGTCTCCACGTGTCGCGTAGTGCATCTGAAATTGTGATGGTTTGCAGCAGATCCAGCTATTGGACTTATGGCGCGGTGGGTCGCAGAGTGGAATCAGGCGGGCGAGAACAAGACCAGTCCTTCGCCCGGTCGACCTTCTGATCGATTCGAAAAGTCAACCAATGGAAAGGAATAGGGTCGCGATGCCGTCTGGCTCGTGTGCCCTGACTGCGCTATGACTGTATTTCGCGATCTGCGGCACTACATCGATAACCTCACTGAGAAATTGGGTGAGGATGAAGTGCGTGTCATCGACGGTGCCGATTGGGACTTGGAGATCGGTGCGATCACCGAGCTGCTCGCCGAAAAGGAGGGGCCAGCACTACTTTTCGACAATATTCCCGGCTATCCAGCGGGCTATCGGGTCTTCACGAACTTCATGGGCACCGCAGAGCGTTGCGCGGTGGCGCTCGGGCTGCCCGCGGATACCTCGAAGATGGATATCATCCGGGCCTGGAAGGACCTGAGCAAGCGGATCGAACCGATACCGCCTGTGGTCGTATCGACGGGTTCGGTGCTCGAAAACATCATGGAGGGCGACGATATCGATCTGACCGCCTTCCCTACGCCGCGCTGGCACGCCGAGGACGGTGGTCGCTATATCGGCACGGCCTGCATGGTCATCACACGCGACCCCGACACCGGATGGGTCAACGTCGGCACCTACCGGGGGTGTGTGCAGGGTAAGGATCGCTTGTCGCTGTGGATGCTCGGCAACCGCCATGCACGCGCGATCGCGAAGAAGTATTGGGATCGTGGCATCGCGTGCCCGATCGCGGTGGTCGTCGGTTCGGATCCGATTCTGTCCACGGTCGCCGCAATCGCCGCGCCCGCAGGTGTTTCCGAGTACGACGTGGCCGGCGGTCTTCGCGGTGAAGCGGTGGAGGTGCTGTACGCCCCGGGTAGCGACCTGCCGATTCCGGCGCACGCCGAGATCGTCATCCAAGGCGAGATGCCGCCGGTCACAGAGGAATCGGTCCTCGAAGGTCCCTTCGGTGAATGGACGGGCTACTTCACCCACGCGGGGCAGGAGACGGTGGTCCGGGTCAATCGGATCATGCATCGAGACTCGCCGATCATTCTCGGTGCGCCGCCGATGATTCCGACCGTTCCGGCCGGCGACCAGGCGGTCCCGCTGTACTCCGCATCGGTCACCTGGGACCACCTGGAGGCCTCTGGAGTGCAGAACATTCGAGGCGTGTGGGCCTACGCGCGCCAGCTCATGATGGTGATCTCGATCGAGCAGACCGGCGCGGGAGACGCGATGCACGCGCTCATGGCTGCCGCCGGCCGCAAGCGCACCGGCGGCATGGAGCGGTACTTCGTCGTGGTCGACGAGGACATCGACATCACCGATATCAACCATGTCCTGTGGGCCATGTTCACTCGGGTCGACCCGTCGGAGTCGATTCACGTGGTGCGGGCTCCGACCACCGCGATCGATCCACGACTGTCGCCCGCCAAGCGTGAGGCCGGGGATATGTCCATGGGGATCGTGCTGATCGATGCCTGTAAACCGTTCGCGTGGAGAGACTCCTACCCGAAGTCGAACCGTTTCGATGAGCCGTATCGTGCCGAGATCCGCGAGCGGTGGAAAGCGACGCTGCCGCTGTAATTCCGGATCCGCTGACACACCCGAGAAATGATGGAAAGGCCTGATCTGATGCCCCTGCCCGACGAGATCATCGCGTTGCTGCGCGGATTCCCTGATCCAGAAGCCCATGAACAGGCATTTCCATTCCTCACCGTGGATCCGAACGGGTTCCCCCACAGCGCACTGCTGTCGCGGTCGGAACTCGAGCCGGCCGCGGACGGCGAACGCTTGCTCGCGGCGATCGCGAGTAACCGGAGTCGGGCGAATCTGCGGCGCTCGGGTTCGGCTGGACTCATCGCAGTGCATGGTTCGGTCTGTCACCACGTCAAGCTCGAACTGACGGCATCGCTGGACGACGGCGATCTCGCTGGCTGCGTCTTCGCGCTCGTCGAGCACAAACGTGACGATATCGGTATTCCGATGGAGCCGTTGACATTCCGGACCTCCGCTGAGCTCGCGGCCCGGGAGGATTGGCGGCGCAGTGCGGCGTTGCTCGCTCGATTGCACATGGTGGGGGCCGACGGGGAGGTGCAGCGATGACCGAATCCGTGACCCGCATCATTGTGGGAATCACCGGTGCCAGCGGTGCACCGTTCGCGGTACGCCTTTTGGAGACATTGCGCGAAATGCCGCAGGTCGAAACGCATCTCGTGATTAGCACCTGGGCGAAGTCCAATATCGAGATGGAAACGCGCTACTCCACGCGCGAGGTCGCGGCGCTGGGCGACGTCACCTACAACCTGGGCGAGCAGGGTGCAGCGATCTCGTCGGGGTCCTTCCGGACTGCCGGGATGATCGTCGTGCCGTGCAGTATGCGGACCCTCGCGGGAATCCGGCACGGCCACGCGGACAACCTCATCTGCCGCGCTGCCGACGTGGTGCTCAAGGAGTATCGCCGGCTGGTCGTCGTGCCACGGGAAATGCCGCTCAACGAGATTCATCTGGAGAACATGCTGGCGCTGAGCCGGATGGGCGCGCGGATCGTGCCCCCGATGCCGGCGTTCTACAACCAGCCCGAGACGATCGACGACATTGTCGACCACATCGTCACCCGGATCCTCGACCAGTTCGATCTCGATGCTCCGCAGGCCCGCCGATGGCGAGGTTTGGACGTGGCCCGACACGAACGCGCAAGGGCACGGGCCGTTGCGGATTCATTCGAAGGCTGAGGGCTGACGTGGTTCTCTGCGTTGCGATGCCAGTGCCGCCGTGTGTTCGATGAAGACCTGGGCGGCGGGACTGGCGGCGGCGCCGGCGCGCCAGATGATTCCCAGCCGGCCCCGCGGAAGCTCTGGAATAGGCACTCCGACAACTCGATCATTGTGCCGGAGTACTGATTCCGGAACCAAGGCCATGCCGAGGCCCTTTTCCACCATCATGACGAGAACGTCGGCGTCACCGGCCTCGAACGCGATATGGGTGGGAATGCCGGCGCGGGACAGGGCTCGGTCGAGCTGCCAGCGCAGGCCGGAGCCCTCCGGCAGCGCGATGAGTGGCCGTTCGCTGAGAACGCTCAGCGGTAGTTCCCCCTGGCGTGCCAGCGGATCGGACGGCAAGAGTGCGGCGACAACGTGCTCGGTGTGGAGTTCGCGAGTGTGGATGCCCGCCACCGCTTCGTCGGTGAGGCTGGTGAACGCGACGTCGATGACACCTTCGTTCAGCCGTCGGAGCAGTGTCGCCGCCGTGTCTTCGATGAGTGAGATGCCGACGCCCGGATGTTTGCGGTGGAACGAGGCGAGAGTCTCGGGTAGGTCGACGCTGCGTGGCGAGATCGAGGTAATGCTGCCGATCGCCACATGCCCGTTCAGTAGCCCGGTGAGGGCATCTACGGCGGCGCGACCGGCCGCGAGGGCGTTGATCGCTGCGTGTGCGTGGGGGAGCAGCGCCGCACCGGCGGCCGTGAGCTGTGCCGCTCGCGGCCGCCGATCGAAAAGCGGTTGTCCCAGTTCACGTTCCAGCGCCTTGATCTGGGCACTGACCCCGGATTGGGCGACATGCACCTGTTCCGCCGCGCGGGTGAAGGTGCCCGCTTCCGCGACGGCAATGAAGTACTGCAGCTGGCGCAGGTCCACTGTCTATGTGTATCGGAGAGGCGTTGCTGGGCGGCGGCCGGTGTCGACCGGTGCCGTGTCCGGAAAGATGGGTTCTATAAGCGGAACCGTCGGCGCAGCACTGTGGAGCTGCGTGCGATGGAACAGCCCGAACAGAGCTCGCTGATCAACCCGACCCACTGGCATCTTGGTGGTGCTGGTCACGGTCCGAGGAACAGTTCTTCGCACGGCAGGCGCGGCAGCAGCCCATAGTCGTTGATCGTGTCGCGTATGAATTCGATTGTGAACCAATGCTTTTTCCTCCAATCGTGGATCAAGTAGCGCACTGCCGCCGCGGTGGCCCTGTAGTCGAAGGCCATGCCGGCCAGCCAGATTCGGACGTGGATATCACCTTCGGGCGGGAACCATCCTTGAGTAGTCATGGGCGGCCATCTCCAGGCATTACCGTGTCAACCTTTCCGAATGAGGCACTAGGTGGTCAGTTCGTCGCCCAGCGGGACCAGACCTCGGCTCTGCAATCCGCCGTCGGAGTGGATGACGCACCCGGTCACCGACTTCGTGCGCTCCTTCGACGCGAGGTACACGTAGGCCCAGACATGGTCGGCGGGTTCGGAGGCCACCTGCAGCGGGTTGGTCTGGCGAATCAAATTGGGCAGGTCGGGCATGTCGACCAGTCGAACGTCGCCGGAATCCATCGCCTCCACGCCGCGTAACTGCGTGACGGTCCCGCCCGGCGCGACCGCGTTGACCCGGATGTGCGGGGCCAGCTCGAAGGACAGCTGGGACAGCAGGCCGCGGACCGCGAATTTGGAACCGGTGTACAACGGTCCGCCTCCACCGGGGAGGAAGCCGGCGTTCGAAATCGTCAGCACCACATTGCCCTGCGTCTTGGACAGCTCGGGCAGGGCTGCCTTCACTGCCAGCAGCGATCCCTTGACGTTGATGTCGAACATCTCGGTGAAGGCAGCGTCGATGCGATCGTCGGCCAGGCTCTTCAGGGACACGAAGTAGTCGAAAATCCCCGCGACCGTCACCAGCACGTCGATCCGGCCGAACCGTTCGACAGTGTCGGCGACCGCGCGCTGGTGATCGGCAAGGTTGCGCACGTCACCCTGGGTCGCCGATACCGCGGTGCCCGGTAGGGCGCGCAGCTCGGCGATCGCCTCGTCGGAGCGATCGAGCACCCCGACCTGTGCGCCCTCGTCGACGAAACACTCCACCACTGCTCGGCCGATTCCGGTGCCGCCGCCGGTGACCAGCACGACCTTTCCGGCCAACCAACCTTCACTCATATCCAACTCTTTCCACTGGGGGTGCCTCGCCTCCGCGAGGCCGAACGGGCGGTTGTCACAGCGCCGCCGGGCCGATCGAGCCCTCGAGCATGCAGGTGAATACGTCGGCGGACTGCCATGTCAGGGCCTCCAGCACGACCGGGTCGAGACGAATACTGGTGCCCCGCCGCAGTGAGGTGATCTCGAGCCGCTCGCCATTGCCGGTCGCGACCACCCGCATGAAGACCTCGGCGAACTCGTTGCTGAGCCGTAGCGGACTCACAGGAATATCCCGAGGTTGGCGGTGACCAGTGTGGTGTGTGCCAAATGCACCGTCCGCGCCGCGACTTTCCAGCCGTCGGCGGTGTCGTGCAGTATGTCGAACCGTTCGCCGACGATCAGATCGGATCCGATGCCGTCGCCTTGCCCCCGAAAACACATGAAACTGCTTCGCACATCATATTTTCCGGGGGTGTCGAGTGCATCGACTCGGATGTTCGTCACCAGCCGCTGGGTTCGTGATGGCGGATCTTCGGCGTAGGCGTGTTCGGTGTAGAGCCGAGAGACACGCATTTTCATCGATGCGTACGTCTCTTTCATGTGGAATCCGATGGGGGAGAGCTCCAGGTGCCGCGCTTCCGGGCCGCGAGTGATGCGAATGGGCATCAGATACACGAGCTCCTCGGACAGGCATTCCAGCCAGCAGTTGAACTCGCGGTGGTCCAGGTACTCGGCCTCACGATAGAGGAAGCTCGCGCACTCGGCGGTGATGTCTCGGGGGGTGTTCGTGGGTGAAGTCGTCGAAAGCGTCACTGGTCGGTCTCCTGTCCTTCGCCATCGTTCGCGTTCGAGATCTCACGCAGCCAGCGTCGGTAGAAGGCCCGCTGCGGGGCTTCTCCGAGCGCGGACGTGGTCGCTCGGCCGGGGAACTGCCATTGCGTGTCCTCCTCGTAGTCGCTCATTCCGTCGATACCGAGCTGAAAGTTGAGGCGCATGCCGCTCTTCCGCGCGAAAACCGATTTGCCGGCGACCGGTGCACCGGCCCACGCGACCGGGTCATCCTGCTCGAGGATTCCGGCCGGGCCGTGCATACTGAGCCCGGCGACGTAGGCGTCTTCGTTGAATCCGTCCGGTGCGCTGTTCCAGCCCAGCGTCCAATTCCAGTTCTCCAGCGTGTCCGGCCCGGCGGGTTGCAGCAGGCGCAGGTAGGTGAACACCGTTGGCGGGGCGTCCGGGTGTGGGGACGCGGGGACGCGAATCAATCCCAGGTTGGGGAAGATGAGAAAGGTTGTCGCCGAGTGGTTCTCGACGAACAGACGCTGGTCCGGGGTGAGGCGGTCGGTCTGGAATGTCTCGGCGACTTCCGGCGGAAAGCCGGAACGATGCCACGGCGGTGGGAGGAATCCGTCGTTGATGATCATCCCGTGGCCTTCGTCGAAGTACACGTGCCTCGACACCCCTTGTGGCCCCGCGCCGCCCGATTCGATGTTGGGGAACATGCCGACCTCCTCCGCCGAACGGTGCAGGGAGGGAACGTGATACGCGTCGGCCATGACATTGTCGGCGGCGGATTTCCAGTTCGCGGGCACACGCCAGCGGTGGGGTTCGCCGATTGCCCGCATGCCCTGGTCATTGAGACCGAGCAAGACGTCCAGGTACCAGCGCATGTCGCCGAGATACTCGTCGAGCGTCGGCGCGTCCGGATCGAGCGTGGCGAATACCAGGCCGTGTACCGAGTCCACATGGGGCGCGGCCGCCAAGCCCCACGCCGCGGCGTCCAACTTCTTGTATGCCTTCTTGCGATACGGCGCGCCGCTCCATTCGCCATTGTTCTTGAAGACCCAGGAGTGATATGGGCAGCGGAAGTGCGAGCTATTGCCCTTTTCCACCCGACACACCGGACTGCCGCGGTGCGTACATTTATTGAACAGAACCCGGATCTCGCCGTCTTCGTCACGTACGACGATGAACTGATCCTCGCCGATGTAGCGCAGCACGTAGTCGCCGGGCGTCGGAATCTCGGACTCATGGGCGACGAAACACCAACAGCGCGCGAAGATTCGGTCGAGCTCATAAGAATAGAGCTCCGGATCGTTGAAGATCCGAGGCGAAATAATTCCTTGTTCCAACTCGCGATCCACCGTACGGAAGAATTCTGCGGCAGAATTAGATGTCTGGATTCCGCCCCCGGATTCGGGTTTGATCTTCTGATCGAACACGTGATATCTCCTCGTGAAGCACCCTCGGACTTCCGGGCAAAGTACGGCCCTCGAGACCGGACGCCAATGGCGCCGGTCCGGATGTCGGAACATCGGCGGTGGCGGCGCCTGGATCGGGTGAATCAGCAGATCGGGCACGTGTGTCGCAGTATGCTGGCGCTATGCTGCTCAATGGATCGGTCGGCTGCCCGAGATCGGCCGATTCGAGGATTTCGGCCTCATGTTCCGCGCGTAGCTCTCGGGAGATAGGCCTTGTCGATGGTCAGCCACGATCCGCTGCGAACGCAACGTGAAATTGGCGCGAGCATTCCAGCCGGTCTGAGAGAGGCCGGATTCGAGGACGTCACCGAGATCGGGCGCGGCGGTTTCGGAATCGTGTACCGCTGTGCGCAGTCAGCGCTGGAGCGGATGGTTGCCGTGAAGGTGCTGACCTCCGACCTCGACCGCGAGAACCTCGAACGGTTCCTCAGGGAACAGCGGGCCATGGGTAGACTCTCGGGCCATCCGAATATCGTCGGCATTCTGTTCACTGGCGTGATAATGGCCGACCGCCCGTATATCGTCATGCCGTTCCATCCGCGCGGATCGCTGCAGCGTCGGATCGAACAGGATGGTCCGCTCCGGTGGCAAGACGGCCTGCGGATCGGCGTGCGGCTGGCGGGCGCGCTCGAGACGGCGCACCAGTCGGGTGTGCTGCATCGGGATGTCAAGCCGGGAAACGTATTACTGAACGGGTACGGCGAACCGGAACTCAGCGACTTCGGAATAGCCCATGTTCCAGGTGGGTTCGTCACCACATCCGGAATCATCACGGGGTCGCCGGCCTTCACCGCACCAGAGGTATTGAAGGGCCATTTGCCGACCGTGGCATCGGACATCTACAGTCTCGGTTCGACATTGTTCTGTTTGATCACCGGTCACGCTGCCTTCGAACGCCGCACCGGAGAGAAGGTGATGTCGCAGTTTCTTCGAATCACCTCAGAGCCTGTTCCGGATTTGCGTGAACGACACATTCCGGATGATGTGTGCGCCGCGATCGAGCGAGCGATGTCCGAGGATCCGGCGGATCGCTTTGCCACCGCCGCCGCATTCGGCGGCGACCTCTGCGAAATCCAACGACGCCACCGTTTGCCCGTCGACAATATGGCCCTTCCCGACGGCCAGGCCGCCGCCTCGCTGGATATCGTCAACAGCTCCGACAGCCCATCGAACGACCGAGGTGATGTGATGGCCGATGCACCGACGCCCCCGGGCGGTTCAGGCCTTCCCGTGGACATGACCAGCCTGGTGGGACGCAAAGCCGAGTCGGCGGAAGTCCGCCGGGTGCTGGCCGATTCGCGGCTGGTCACATTGACCGGTATCGGTGGTGTCGGCAAGACCCGGCTCGCCGTGCACGTGGCTCGAAAGGTGCAGCGCGGCTTCGCCGATGGTGTGGTCCTGGTCGAGCTGGCAGATTTGGCGGATCACGCCCTGGTGGGGTTGACGGTCGCGCAGGCGGTGGGCGCCCCGACACATCAGCCGGATGTGGTCGGGACCTTGATCGACTATCTGCGTGGGCGTGAGCTGCTATTGGTGTTGGACAATTGCGAGCACCTGCTGGACGAGAGTGCGATCCTGGTCCGAAATCTCTTGTCCACGTGCGCGGGTCTGCGGATCCTCGTCACCAGTCGTGAGCCATTACGTGTTTCCGGTGAGCATGTGTTCGAGGTGGACCCGCTGGCGGTACACCGGACGGCCGCGCAGCTGGCGTATCCAGCATCCGCGGCGGATTCGCGACCCGATGCCGTGGCACTGTTCGCCGACCGTGCGTTGGCGGCAGCGCCGACCTTCCGGATCACCGCCGACAATGCCCAGACGATCGAGGAGCTGTGCCGGCGACTCGATGGATTGCCACTGGCGATCGAGCTCGCCGCCGGGCGCATGCGGGCGCTGTCGCCACGTGAGCTGCTCGATCGGCTCGACGACCGCCACAAATTGCTCAGCGTCGGTGACCGTTCCGCGGCCCCGCGCCATCAATCGTTGTGGGCGACCCTCGACTGGAGCTACGAACTGTGTTCGGATCGAGAACGACTGCTGTGGGAACGGCTTTCGGTCTTCACCGGCGCCGTGCATCTACAGGCAGCCGAATGCATCTGCAGTAGTGAGGACTTGCCGCGAGACGCGGTCGTCGATTGCATCTCGGCGCTGGTGGACAAGTCCATCCTCGCCCAGCATTCGACGGGCGGCACGCCGACCTATCGGATGCTCGAAACGGTGCGTGACTACGGGCTACGGAAGCTGCACGGGCGTCCTGCCGAAGCCGAGATCAACGGGCGTTATCGAACCTATTACCAGCGGCTGGCGCGCGAGTTCGAAGAGAATTGGTTCGGTCCCGGCCAAGAGCAGATGGTCGAACGAATGCGGGGCGAGCACGCGAACCTGCGGGCCGTCCTCGATTCGCTGTTGTCGGATCCGGCGGGTGGGCGGGCTGCCCTCGGTATGGCTGCCGCGCTGTTCTGGTATTGGCTCGGCTGTGGCCAGCAGCGCGAGGGACGGCATTGGCTCGATCGGGCCCTGGCGTCCGACAGTGCCGCGAGTTCCGAGCGTGCGGCGGCCCTGTGGTCCAACGGCTATCTCGCGGTCGCCGAGGGCAAAGCGGTGGTGGCGCTGGAACTGCTGCGCACCAGCCAGGCTCTGGCGAAGGAGCTGGGCGACACGGTGAATCTCGCGCATGCAACACATTTCCGCGGCGTGGCCGAACATAATCTCGGAAACACGATGCAGGGGATGGCCCTTATCGAAGAGGGGTCTGCGATGGAGGCGGAGGGTGGTCCCGGTCTGTTGCACATCCTGGCACTGGAACAGCTCGGCTGGGCTTACTGCCGCAAACACGAACCCGACCGGGCACTCGAGGTTCTCGAACAGTGCCGCCAGGCCTGCACGGCCCACGGCGAGCGATGGCTGCTGTCCTGGATCCAGACCTTCCTCGGTTTGGCGCAGTGGATGCGTGGCGAGTTCGCCGAGGCAGGTCTCCTGCTACGAGAAGCGTTGGCAGGCAAACGGCCGTTCCACGACGCCCTCGGAATCGCGGTCGTGCTGGAAATACTGTCCTGGGTGGCAGCGGCCGAAGGCGACCCCGGGCGATCGGCGCGCCTGATGGGTGCGGTTCGCCAGGTTTGGGAACCGCTCGGCGATTATCCAGGGGGCTTCGAACTGCGGACCTGGAGCGATCAGACCGGGCAAGAGGTGAGAGCCCTGTTGGGAGACAACGCCTTCGAGAACGCGTTCAGCGAGGGCGGTCGGCTCGGCACCGAGCGCGCGACCGGGTATGCGCTGGGCGAGGCAGCGCCGGTCGAGGAGCAGTCCTCGACCGACGATGCCCTCATCGCCGCTCTCACACCGCGTGAGGCGCAGGTCGCGCGCATGTTGGCCGAGGGAATGACCAACAAGCAAATCGCCCAGGCCTTGATCATCGCCCCACGCACGGTGGAGACGCACGTGGAGCACATCTTCACGAAATTGGGTGTGAACAATCGAACCCAGGTCGCCTCCCTGCTAGCGACCCAGTAACGCTGACCTGCGGTGAGCCGTGTCGGGCCCGACCCGGACCCAGCATGGAGCTCACAATACTGTCGCGCGATTGGCCAGTACGCCGGTAGCCGCCCGGGCGTCGCTGACGACGGTGACGTCGATATCGACGATGAGCAGCCCAGGGGCCGCGCCCAGTCGACCCTCGATGCGGCCGAGCGGATCGATCGCGACCGAGCGGCCGATACCTGTCGGTGCATTCGGATCGACCTGCGTTCCAGTGGTTCCCGGGTCTGCCTGATCGCATCCGAGTACCCAACAGCCGGTGTCCAGTGCCCGCGCCCGTACCAGGGTGTCCCATTGCTCGGCCTTTCCGTCGCCCGCGCCCCAGGAGGTGGGAAGTAGAACCGCACCAGCCCCCTGCTCGGCGAGGCGTTGGAACAGCGTGGGAAAGCGCACGTCGTAGCAGGTAGCGATACCCAGCACGAAGCCGTCGACGGTGACCGTGACGCAGTCCGTGCCAGCGGCGACGGTGTCGGATTCGCGATAGCCGAAAGCGTCGTAGAGGTGAATCTTGTGGTAGCCGAAGTGCTTTCCGAGCCCGGTCAGTAGAACTGTGTTGTGAATCCGGTCACCCGCAGGGGTGAACATGCCCGCGACGATGAGTACATCGTGGGCGTCGGCCAAGTCGGCGACCGCAGTGGGCCACGGACCGTCGAGCGGTTGGGCCAGCTCGGCTAGCGGGGCGCCGAAGTGGGCCATGGTGGCCTCCGGGAACACGACCACCCGGGCACCGGCATCGGCCGCGCGCCGTACCCACTGTCGCATCAGCGCAAGGTTTTCGGCGGGATCAGCGGTGGAGACTACTTGGCAGAGCCCGATGCGCAATCTGGTGTGGGTCACGACTGCGCACCCGGTTCTGCCCGGGGGATCCATCCGGGTCGGCTCAGCAGGTAGCGCACCATGCGTGGGGGGATCGTCAATGTTGTTTCGATGTCGGTAGGGTGCGCCGGTAGCTCGGTTCGAATCTGATGATGCGCACCGGCTTTCACCTTGTCGACCCATTCGGGATCGATGAGTGCCGCGCGTCCGATAGCGACCAGATCCGCACCCGCATGCAGTGCGTCGCGGGCGTCGTCCAGCGATCGGATGCCACCGCTCGCAATGATCGCGCTGCGTCCGACTACCGCCGCGGCGATCGCCTCGATCGGATTGCGTGATTCCACTCGTGCCCGCGTCCTCGTCCAGTCCCGATCCTCCGGCTGCGGCGAGTTCGTCCGGAAGTTGTCCATCGAGATATGCACGTAATCGACTCCGGCGGATGCCAACCGGTCGGCGAGGCGTGCGGAGTCGTCGAGGGTGTAGCCGCCGGGCTCGGATTCGAACGGGGTGATTCGGAATCCGACGGTGACCGTTGGGCCGACCGCGCTGCGCACGGCATCGGCCACCGCGAGGGGGAAGCGCATTCGCTCGTCGAGTCCGCCGCCCCAGTCGTCGAGTCGGCGGTTGGCGCGTGGCGAGAAGAACTGGTGGATCAGATAATGATTCGCGCCGTGGATTTCGATCCCGTCGAACCCCGCCTGCACCCCGAGAGCGGCCGACTGCCCGAAGGCCGTGAGCAATTGATTGATTTCCGGACCGGTCAGCTCACGGGGCGTGTGGGCGTTGGGACGGGCCGACGGAATGGGTGAGGGGCCGCGAATGCCGCTGGGCCCCACCAGCTCCGGGAGAGCGATCCGGCCCCCGTCGTAGATCTGCAGGATACCCAGGCCGCCATCA
This sequence comes from Nocardia sp. NPDC004123, assembly GCF_053603795.1. Lineage (NCBI taxonomy): Bacteria > Bacillati > Actinomycetota > Actinomycetes > Mycobacteriales > Nocardiaceae > Nocardia > Nocardia sp. NPDC004123. Next base: position 18,358 of record NZ_JBSGGG010000041.1, on the reverse strand, counting down.
CCGCGAACGGCATCGGCGACGGAGGCCAGGCTGCCGAGGTGAATGGCGTCGGTTGCGCCGATTCCACGCCAGGACCGGCCGTCGGCGTGCACGTACGCGCACGAGGTGATGGCCGCGCCGAACTCGGCGGCGCCGCGGCGGGCGAGGTAGTCGATTTCGGCTTCGGTGACCAACCCGTCCGGCTCGGACGCATCGGTTGTCATGGGTGCGAGTACAAACCTATTTCTCAGTGTCGCACCGGAATTGAGGCGCAGCGGCGCCCAGGGATCGGCGGTTTCGTGCACAGCGGCTCCTGCGGAGAGGGTGATGTCGGGGGATCAGTCGACCGGCGGCGGCGTCTGGCGCACCGTGTAGGACAGCGAGATCGATTGCCCGGTGCGGGGATCGCCGAGCTCGACGCTCCATCCGGTGCTGAATTGGCCGACGTCGGCGCGCATCGGAATGGTTCCGGACATGAGTATGGTGCCGGGCTTCAAGAGCTGGCGCGCACGTAGTTCCTCGGCCCAGTACATCGGTGTCAGCAATTCCGCGAGCGTGCCCTGCTGGATCAGCTGCGGACCGGCTCCGGTGATCACACTGCCGGTGAGTGTGAGTTCATCGATGTAGCCGGCCACGTCGTCGAGGCGCCATGCCTTGCGGGCCAGCACATCCGGTGCCGCCTGCTTGCTCCATGCCACGCCGTGTTGTTCGAGGCGGCGATCGGTGTGGTCACATGCCGCGGTCAGCAGCAGGTCACGGGGGTTGTCCCCGGCCACCACGAGCGCCCACTCGGCCTCGCCGGAGGTGCGTTCGTGTTGCACCGGGACTTCGTCGACCTGCATCGCCAGGTAGGGGGCGATCGGATAGATACATGGGATCCTGGTCGGTGCAGGCACGCCCAGCTCGGCCAGTTCGGCGACGTGCGCGGCGACATCGGCCTGGCTGCGGCCGGCATACCCGGCGTTGAGCAGCGTGGCGACCGTCACCGTGTACTGCTCGCCATCGGGCAGGTCGAAGGTGAGGCGGGTCATCGGTTGTCCTTGCTGTGAGGGTCGCGTTGTGCGACCGGTGTTTTCGAGAATTCGCGTCAACGAGACAGATGTCGCTGCCAACTCGCCTGCTGGGCGAGCTTGGCGATTCCCGCGGCGGCCGTGCGGATCGCGGGCGCGGCGGTAGCCGGTTGAAAGCGTTGTACCGAACCGGATATGGAGACCGCGGCGACCACGGTGCCGGACCAGCTTCGGACCGGCGCCGCGATACAGCTCAGGCCCGGCCTGGTCTCCTGCCGGTCGTAGGCGATGCCGGTTCGCCGGATCGCGGCGAGCTCGCGAGCGAGTTGAGCCGGCGAGGAGATGCTCGACGAGGTTGCCGGACGGAGATTTCTCGCGGCCCGGTCGACCACCACGGTTTCGCTGAATGCGAGCAGCGCCTTGCCGACTGCGGTGTTGGCCGCCGGGAGCCGGACGCCGACCAGAGCGGGAGAATTGACGCAGTTGTGTCCGTGGATCTTCTCGACGTAGAGCACATCGTCGCCGACCAGAACACAGAGATTGACTGTCTCGTGGGTCATTTCGTAGAGGTCGAGCAGGTACGGCAGCGCGACGCGACGCAGATCCTGAGTATCCGGCTGCGCGGAGAGCGCGGCCAGCTCGGTCAATCGGCCGCCCGGCGAGTACTCCGTGCCACGCTTGGTGATCATCTCCCATTCGACGAGGACCGACAGCAACCGATGCGCGGTGGATTTCGGCAGGTTCGCGCGCCGAGCGATCTCGGTGACGCCCATGGTGAGGTGATGCGGCGTAAAGCTGCTCAGGAGCGCGAGCGCCTTCGCGACGGAGGTGGACGAGTCGCGGTCGGGGCGGTCCCAACCGGCGATCTCGGGAATGGCGACGCCACTACGCGGGGGGCTCGATAGCCGGGCGTATGGGGCTGTTTGGGAGATGGTCACGGTTGCCTCTCGGTCGCCAGGCCCGACCGCGGAGTCGGCGAGCTGGTGCTGTGAAAAGGGCGCGACGGATGGGTCGCGGTGAGGTCGGCGGCCTGGTGGAAGCCGTATCCGACTCGCTCCTCGACGGTATGGCCGCCGTGGCGTCCGTCACATCGGGAGAACTCCCGAGAGGCTGCCCATTCCTCAGCACCGCACCCCGACCGATCCGAGATGGGTGAACTGTGCGCTGATCGTCGCGCCGGCGGGCGCGTCGATCGCGTCGGTCAAGCCACCAGTCATCACGATCCAACCTGCCTCGATAGCATGACCGCGCTGGGCGAGCGAGTTGGCGGCCATGGCGAGCGCCTCCGCGGGATGCCCCTGTACCGCCGCGCCGACCCCGGTCGCCATCAGCTGGCCGTCGACCTCGAGCAGACAGGCCTCCAACGGCAGATTCAATGTTGTCGGGTCCGCGCCGACCGGTCCGGTCACGTAATAGGCGGAGGACGCGTTGTCGGCGATCACATCGGGCAGTGTGAAGCGGAAGTCCAGGTAGCGGCTGTCGATGATCTCGAGGCTCGCGTACACCCGATCCACCGCCGCCAGTGCGGCGGCGGCCGTGACGCCCGGTCCCTCCAACCGCCGACCCATGACGAACGTGATCTCGGGCTCGACCCGGGGATGAATCAGCAGCTCCCGCGGCAGTGGGGTGCCGTGGGGCAGTGTCATCGCATCGGTGAGCCACGCGGTCAACGGCGCTGATACACCCATCTGGCGTTGCTTGGCGGGCGAGGTCAGGCCCAATTTGACGCCGATGATGTTCTCGCCACGCTCGATTCGCTGACTCAGCGCCTCGTCTTGAACGCGGTAGGCCAGGTCGATATCGAGCTCTGGGTACTCGGCGGTGAGCGGACCGCGTGCGGTGCGCACAGCCTCCGCGCGTAACAGTTCAGCCGCCAATGAGTCGGCCGATGATTGCGTCTCCAGGACCCGGATCCGTCCGCAGGGTTCTACTTTCATGTCGCGCTCCTCGCGTCGTTCTTGGGCTCGGTGAACGTTCACCCTGATCGCCGCCGCGGACCATGAGAATCGTTGCGGTCCGCCCCCCGGAACATCGGCGCCGACGATACGGGGACAGCCGTGTTTGCCGTTCTGCGGAACATCTCCGTTGCCGCACGCCTCTTTGTCGTCGACCCTGCCATCTCGACAAACAGTGTTGGAACAGAAGGGAATCGCCCATGGCCACCTTGGCCGTCGACGGTGTCGACATCTACTACGAGGAGTTCGGGCAGGGGGAGCCGCTGCTGCTGGTGCACGGCGCTGCCGCGTCCGGGCGGTGGTTCGGTGACCTCGTGCCCAGGCTGGCACGGACACACCGGGTCATCGTGCCGGACCTGCGTGGGCTGGGGCGCAGCGAACGCGTTGCGCCGCTGGCGCATCCGCGGGTGTGGGTGTCGGACCTGTGGCGACTCTTGGATCAGCTCGAACTCGATCGGGTTCACCTGGCCGGGGTTTCGCTGGGGTCGCGGATCGCAGGCCGATTGGTGCTCGACGACGCGGCCCGGATCCGGACATTGACCGTGGATGCGCCGATCATCGGTTTGAGCACCAGCGGAAACACTTCCCTCAACTCGGTTTTCACCGACATCGACCCCGACAGCGCACAGGCTCGCGAATGGCAGACCCTGCACGGTGACGACTGGAGCGTCGCTATCGCCTTCTACGCCGAAACGCGCGCCACCGCCGAGTTCCAGGAGTACTTGACGCTTCGGCCGCATCTCGCCGACCTCACCGTGCCGACACTGGTGTGCCGCGGCGATCACGACGACGCGATCCACCCGGTGGATGATGCCTTCATCTGGCACAAGCAGGCGCCGGACACTCGGCTTTTCATCGCGCCGGGCATGAACCAGTCGTCGGTGATGCTGGAACGCGCCGAGTCGTTCATCACGGCGTTCACCGCGTTCCAGATCAGCTGTGCGTCTGCGCTGTCGGCATGAGCCGGGTGCTCGTCACGGGATTCGGCGCATACGCGCAGGAGACCGACAACCCCAGCGGCTTGATCGCACAGCGGCTCGATGGGCGGCGGCTCGATGGTTTCGATGTCGTCGGCCGGGTCCTCCCGGTGGACACCGAGGCGGTGCGGGAGGCGCTGAGTGCGGCCATCGAATTCGCCCGGGCCGAAGTCATTCTCGTCACCGGGGTGGCACCGGGACGTACAGCACCTGCGCTCGAGCGTGTCGCAATCAATGTGCGGGACTTCCCGATTCCCGATAGCGAGGGCCGCACACCGGTCGACGAGCCCGTCGAGCCGGATGCGCCCGCAGCCTATCTGAGCACGCTGCCCATCAAGGCGATCGTCGACGGCTGGCGACGCGCGGGAATTCCGGGATACGTCTCGAATACCGCTGGTACATACCTGTGCAATCAGACTTTCTATCTAGCCCGCCATCTCGCGCGGGAGTCGGCGGCGCGGGTCGGCATGCTGCACGTTCCGGTCACGCCGACCCGTGCCGCCGAAGCCGTTGCGCCGCAGCCGCTTCCGTCGGTCTCGCTGGATCAGCTGGAAGCGGCTGTGCTACTGGCTATTTCGATCGCTGCACGATTCGACGGGCCGGATCTTCCTATCGGAGGCGGTGCGATCAGTTGACGACGCAGCACTGGGAGCAATCCAGCAGCCGAACTCTGGAGGTGGACGGGAGCGCGGTCCACTTTCACGATGTGGGATCGGGTCCGCCGGTGATCGTTCAGCAGGCATTCGGTCCGTTGCCCGGTACCACGGCGTGGCTGACATACCATCAGGTGCTGGCGGACCTGGCGGCCGATCACCGCTGTATCTTGGTGGACTACCCCAACTTCGGGCGCAGCGCCGCACGCGAATTCCATGAGCCGGTTCACGACCTGTACGTGCGGAACACCCTCGCGATACTCGACGATCTCGATCTGGACACCGTCACCCTGCTCGGCGTATCCACTGGCGGCACCGTTGCACTCGATATGGCGCTGACTGCTCCGGAGCGCGTCTCTCGGCTCATTGTCGGAGGTTGTAGTGCGTCGACCGGCGGTGACCCGTATCTGCTCGCACCGGCCCCGACCGAGGTGGGACGGCTGTTCGACGATTGTCAGTCGGGCCCACCCGATCTCGGTGCCATCGCCCGTCTGCTTCGCGGGATCGTGTACGACGCCGGGCTGATCGGCGACGACCTCGTCGAGGACATGTACAAGTGGCGGCTGCGCGAGCCAGAGCATGCCGCGACCTGGTCACGCTCGACGATCGTTCCACGTAGCAATCTGCAAGCGCTGTCGACGATTACGGTGCCGACGCTTATCGTGCACGGGCGCTTCGACCGGATGGTGCCGCTGGAGGGCGCACTGATGTTGCTCGGTCATCTGCCGACCGCGGACCTGGTTGTGCTCAACAACTGCGGGCATTGGCCGCCCTTCGAGCGTCCGCGCGAATTCATGGCCGCGGTCCGCGCATTTCTGACCGCCTGAGGATCCCGCGATCGTGGACCGGTGTTCCGGCTGACGGATCGGTGCCGTTGTCGGGCTCGGCAGCTATCGCGCATTCTCCACACCCACGCCGGAGCCGACATCGCGGCATCCAGCGTATTTCATCAGGAAGGCAATACGAGATCATGACTGAAGTTGTCGGGCTCGGCTACGTAGGTCTCTACGCAACGGATCTGGACGCCTGGCGCGCATACGGGACCGAGGTCCTCGGCCTGCAGGATGTCTCCGCCGCAGCAGGGGCCGACCAGGACACCGTCCTGCTGCGCGCCGACGAACGCGGCTGGCGGTTCGCGATTCACCGGGGTGAGGCCGGCGGGGCGGCATATATCGGCTGGGAAGTCGCCAACCGGCAGGCGCTCGACGCGCTCGGTCGCAGGCTGGCCGCGGCAGGTGTGGCGGTCGAAGAGGATGCGCGGTGCGCCGCGACCCGCCGGGTGGAGGGGCTGCTGTGGTGCGTGGACTCCGATGGCCACCGGATCGAATTCTTCTACGGCGCCCGCGTGCCGAAGCAGCCGTTCCTTTCGCCGCGTGGGATCCGTTTCGTGACAGGTGATCTCGGTCTGGGACACGTCTTCTTCTTCGTCACCGACCTGGCCGCCGCCAAGGGGTTCTATCTCGATGTGCTCGGATTCCGGCTCAGCGACACCATCGAGTTCCACGGACGCAAGGTCCACTTCCTGCACGTCAACCCGCGCCACCACAGCCTCGCATTCGTGCAGAACAACGAATTGGCTCCGGCCCTGGGACATTTCATGCTCGAGGTGGCCGACATCGACGACGTCGGACGGACCCTGGACGAGGTTGCGACCCGGGGCGTACAGCTCACCGAAACGCTCGGCAGGCATACCAACGATCTGGCGCTGTCCTTCTTCATGAAGAACCCATCCGGATCCGAGGTCGAGTACGGCTACGACGGCCGCCTCGTCGACGAGTCGACCTGGCGGGTGTCGAACTACGACTCGACCAGCCTGTGGGGCCATCACCGCCATTGAGATGCAGCGCCCGAAAGAGCTCGAGTGGCACCGAACATGACAGAGAGGACGAAATGACCGAAACCTACGCCGTCATCGGCGCGAGCCTGGCGGGGGCCCGTGCCGTCGAGGCGCTTCGAGACGAAGGGTTCGACGGTCGCGTCGTCCTGATCGGCGCCGAGCACCACCTGCCCTACGATCGCCCGCCGCTGTCGAAGGAAGTGATTCTGGGACAGAAGCAACCCGGCACGACACTGATCCATCGGGATAGTTTTTACTCCGACAACGATATCGAATTGCGCCTCGGCGTGCGTGCAACCCGCATCGATACGCACAGTCGCGCAGTCGAACTCGATAACGGTACGTCGCTGCGCGTGGACAAGTTGTTGCTCTGTACAGGCACCGCGCCGCGCCGGCCGGATATTCCAGGAGTTGACCTCGACGGGGTGCATTTCCTGCGTACCGTGGACGACGCGATTGCCATCCGGGAACGATTGCTGACCGGCGGTGCTGTGGTCATCGTCGGCGGTGGGTTGATCGGGATGGAGCTCGCGGCCGCCGCGGTCGTGTTGGGCAATGAAGTCACGGTGCTGGAGCGCGACGCTGGACTGTTGCGGCGAGTGCTCGGCACGCGGATCGGAGACCGGCTGTCGCGCTGGCATTCCGAGCGTGGCGTGCACATTCGAACCGATGCGGAGGTGGCCCGGATCGAGGGCGATCACCGGGTGCGCAGGGTGCGCACCGTGGATGGGTTCGTCGCCGAGGCCGACCTGGTGGTGGTCGGCATCGGCGTCGTTCCGGCACTCGATGCGGCTCGGGAGTGCGGCATCGAGATCGACAACGGCATCGTCGTCGACGAATTCTGCGAGACCTCGGTGCCCGGCATCTACGCGGCGGGCGATGTGGCCCAGCATCCGAATTGGCTGACTGGACAACACATTCGACTTGAGCACTGGCAGCACGCCCAGAATCAGGGCATCGCCGCCGCCCGCGCGATGGCGGGACGCCGCGAACCTTATCGGGAGGTCCCGTGGTTCTGGTCCGATCAGGGCGACACCAACATTCAGGTCGCGGGCGATCCCCGGAGCGCCGATGAGCAGGTGTGGCGCGGCGATCCGGAATCGCTGGACTTCACCGTGTTCCACCTGCGCCGCGGAGTCCTCGTCGGAGTGGTCGGGGTCAACCGCCGCCGCGATGTCCGAATGGCGATGCCCTTGATCGAAAGACAGGTGCGCCCGGTGTCCGCGCTGCTTGCCGACCCTTCGGTGGATCTACGCAGCGTCGGTGACGACGCCGCGACGGCCACGAGCACCCAGTGGTGAAGAGGAGAAGACAATGACAACATCTGAGAAGTCGGAGAATCTTGTCCGGGTGTGTGCCGTCGGGGAATTGACCCCCGGCAACGTCACTCGGGTGAACACGCAGCCGCCCATCGCGGTATACAACATCGACGGCGCCTTCTACGCAACAGCGGACTGGTGCTCGCACGACAAGTCGTCGCTGGCCGATGAAGGATACATCGAGAACGGTCAGATCGAATGCGGCTGGCATTTCGCAAAATTCTGCATCAAGACCGGTGCGGTCACCGCGCCACCTGCATCCGCGCCGCTCGCCAAGTACGAGGTCCAGGTCGTCGACGATGCCGTCTATGTCGTGATCGAGAGCTGAAAACCGCTGTTCCGCACCTCAGAACGAACATATCGACTCGGCACTCGCGCACTGCTTGGCTGTAGCGCAGTCATCGAATAGCAATGCCGGACAATAATATTGAAAGGAGATGGTCGTGGCTGTTGACGCCGACTATCTGCATTCACTGGTGAATTGGAAGAAGGGCAACATCGGGCCCGAGATCTTCATCAGTGAAGAAATCTACAAGCTGGAGCAGGAGCGCATTTTCGGGCGCTCCTGGCTGTTCCTGGCGCACGACAGTATGATCCCGAATCCCCACGACTTCTTCGCGACCTACATGGGCGGAGATCCGGTGCTCGTGGTGCGTCAGCCGGACGGCGGAGTCAAAGCATTCCTCAATGTCTGCCGCCACCGCGGCATGCGGGTGTGCCGCGCCGAGGAGGGCAACACCCGCTCGTTCATGTGCACCTATCACGGCTGGACCTACGACAGCGCGGGCAAGCTGATCGGCGTCCCGAACATGGAGGACGCCTACTTCAACAAGCTGTCACTCGAGGACAACGGCCTGATCCAGGTCGCGCAGGTCGACAGCTACCAGGGTCTGATCTTCGGAAACTTCGACCAGGCCGCGCCGCCGCTGCACGAGTACCTGGGTGATCTGAAGTACTACATCGACGGCTGGGTCGATCATGCCGAAGGCGGCATCGAGGTGTTGCCCGGCGCGATCAAGTGGACCATCAACGCCAATTGGAAGCTGGCCGCCGAACAGTTCGCCGGCGACACGTATCACGCCACCACGAGCCATCTTTCGTCGCTCCTGGCCTTCGGCCCGGGCTTCGAGGCCAAGGACGGCGCCCATGTCTCGCTGCGGGAGGGCCACGGTGAGAGCTTCTTGTTCGAGCGCCACACCAGGTTCGCGGACGACCCGCTCGGCCAGTACAACGAGAACAAGCGGCGCATCGCGCGCGAGCGGGTCGGCGATCGCGCCGATATGGTAGCCAACTTCAACGCGTTCCCGAACTTCGCGGGCCTGCCGGGTTCTGCGAATCTGCGGGTGTGGCACCCCAAGGGCCCCGGCAAGTTCGAGATCTGGTCGTTCACCGTCGTGGAGAAGAACGCGCCCGAGGAAGTGAAACGCGCGCAACAGATTTCGGCGTCCTTCACCGAGGGGGCCGCCGGTGTCGTCGAGACCGACGATGGGGAGAACTGGGGCATGATCGGTGGCGTTCTCGAACACGGCTATCAGGCACGGAAGATGGCCTGGAACTACGAGATGGGCCTCGGAAACGAGCAGGAACACCCGGAATTTCCGGGCGAGTACTACGACACGTTCTTCGGCGAGGCGGGTCAGCGCGGATTCTACCGGCGCTGGCTGGAATTCATGACAAGCGAGGCGTGGCCGGTGATTCCGCCGGCAGACCGGAACGGTGAGATGGCTGCGGCAGGGCCCGTAGTAGCAGGAGGTGCGGAATGACCGTCGAAGGAATCGTGGCGCCTGAAGGCACGAATGCCCTGGGACAGTTGCTGCTCCAGCATCAAGTCGAGCAGTTCCTCTACCGTGAGGCGCGGTTGCTCGATCGCTGGCAGTGGGGCACCTGGCTCGAGCTGTTCACCGAGGACATCCTCTACTGGATGCCGGTGCGCAAGAACCGTCTTCGCCGCCAGCGCGATCAGGACGAGGTGCCCCAGGGCATCGAGATGGCGCACTTCTACGACAATTACGAGTCGCTTCGGATGCGCGTGAACCAAATGCACTCCGGAACCCACTGGGCCGAGGACCCGCCCTCGCGCTGTCGGCATCTGGTGTCCAACGTCGTCGTCACTCTACGTGGCGAGCATGACTCCGCCGCAGTGGAATCCGCGGAGTTCGACGTTGTGTCGAACTTCCTGCTGTACCGGAATCGACTCGAGTCTGAGACCGATGTCTGGGTGGGTGAACGGCGCGATGTGCTGCGTGTGACCGACGGCGAATTCAAGATCGCGAAACGCACGATCCTGCTCGACCAGAACGTCGTGCAATCGAAGAACCTCAGCGTGCTGTTCTAGCGCGCCGCCGGAAAGCTGAAGGAGACGAATTGCCATGGTAGTAACAAATATCGACGATTCTGCGGACCTGGCCTTGCATCAGGCGCTGGTCGAGCGTGCGCGGGCCCTCGGGCCGCAGATCCGGGAGCTGTCCGCGGTGACGGAGGCGCTGCGCTCGGTGCCGCGGGAGCTGATCGACCAGATAGTGGCGGCCGGGCTCGGTGGACGGATCCTTGCCCCTCGCCGATTCGGAGGTGATGAGCTCACGCTCGACACTATGTACGAGGTGTCGCTGGAACTCGGGCGCGCCTGTGCGTCCACGGCTTGGTGTGCGGCGCTGCTGCCACACGATGCGCACATGGTTGGGTTCTTCCCGCTCACCGCACAAGAGGCGGTGTGGGCGGACGGTCCGGACGCCTGCATCGCCGCATCGCTCGCCCCTGCGGCGACGGTGCAGAAGGTCGACGGCGGCTATCGGCTGACGGGCAGGCACGCCTTCGCCAGCGGTGTCGACCACGCGTCCTGGGTGATCGTCAGCGGACTGATCAAGGATGGCGGCCGGCCGGCGAATCACCACTTCCTGGTGCGGCCGGGCGATTACACCATCGATGACGACTGGTATGCGGCCGGTATGCGCGGCACCGGTAGTAAGACCATCGTGGTCGACGATATCTTCGTGCCGGACGGGTTCGTGCTACCCGCGGCGGCGTTGGTATCGGGCGACGGTCCGGGCACCGAAATCAATCAGGGCCCGCTCTACCGTCAGCCGCTGGCGCTGCACGCTGGGCTCACTTTCCTCGGCCCGATGATGGGTACAGCGCTGGACGCATACGACCACTTCGTTGAGTGGGCGCGCAGCCGCCCGCAGACCGCCGGCTCGGAGATCGTCCAGGAGGCGGTCGCGCGCACCGCGGCCGACCTAAGGCTGGCGCAGCTGTCGATTCGGCGAATCCTGGACGCAGCCGGCACTTCCGGGCGGCTCGAGCTGGCCGATCGCGCAGAGATCCTGCGCGACTACAACCGGGTGACCGAACTGCTCGTCGAATCCGTCGATCGGCTGTTCGCGCTGAGCGGCACGTCGGGCTTCAAGGACACGAGCCCTATGCAGCAGAAGTGGCGCGACATCCACATGATGGCCAGCCATGTGTCGTTCGCCCGCGCCAACTACCAGCATTACGGACGCATGGTGCTCGGCCTCCAGCGCGACTCCAAGCTAGCGGTGTTCTGAGTCGCAGTCCTCACACACTCCACGTTGTTCCACTAGATCTCCGGAAAGAAGCAGATCCATGGCCGCTGTCAGCCAACTCAGTTATGTCGTAGGGACGTCCAGCGACGTCCCGGGGTGGAAACAGTACGCGACCGACGTTCTCGGACTGGAGGTGTCGCGCGACAGCGACAACAGTCTGCTCTACGTTCGCGCCGACGACCGGCACCACCGGATCGGAGTGCGCGCCGGCCACGACGATGATGTGGCGTATGTGGGCTGGGATGTGCCCTCGAAGGTGGCGCTCGAGGCGGCAGCGGCCCAGCTCGAGGCCGCGGGCGTCGTCGTAACGGCGGGAACGCCGGAGGAGGCGGCCGATCGGCGAGTCATGGAGTTCGTCCACTTCATCTGCCCGTATTCGGAAGTGCGGATGGAACTCGTGCTCGGACACGAGAAGGTGTTCATGCCGCGGTTCCGTCCGGGACGGGACATGGCGGGGTTCAATACCGGCGAGATGGGCATGGGGCATGTCGTGCTCTACGCCGCCGACATCCTCGGTGCGGCCGACTTCTATTCGCGGGTACTGGGTTTCGGTGTCAGCGACTTCGCGCACATTCCCAAGGTGGGACCGTTCGCGGTATTCCTGCACTGCAACTCGCGCCATCATTCGCTCGCGTTCATGCATATTCCGGGCGCGCCGCGCCGCATCCAGCACGTCATGTTCGAGACGGTCAGCATCGATGACGTCGGCCACAGCTACGACCTGTGCCTCGAGCGCGGTATCACCAGCACTTCGACCGGCCGCCACCAGAACGACCACGTCTTCTCGTTCTACTTCCGCAATCCTTCCGGATGGCATTTCGAGTATGGCTGGGGCCCGCGGTTGGTCGACCCGGCAACATGGACGGCTGAAAGCTATTCCCTGGGTTCAGGTTTCGCCTGGGGACACCGCGGCCTGATGAAGATGGTGTGACTGCCGTGGAACGAAGGATGCGGCCATTCATCGTCGGGCTCGGCGGCACACTGCGCGCCGAGTCCTCGACGGAGTCGGCTCTGCGCATTGCGCTGGATGCCGCCGCCGCGAACGGTGCGCGCACGGAACTGTTCGGCGGCAGCGTGCTCGCGGCCCTGCCGATGTACGACCCGGACGGGCCGAAAGTCGCTGAGGCCAGAAGGCTCATCGATGCACTGCGAGTCGCCGACGGCGTAATCATCGCGTCGCCCGGCTACCACGGGTCGATATCGGGATTGGTGAAGAACGCCCTCGACTATGTCGAGGACCTTCGCGAGGACGGCAACCCGTATCTCTCGGGCCGTGCAGTCGGGTGCGTGACCACGGCCTACGGCTGGCAGGCCGCGGTCACCACGCTGCAGACGCTGCGCAGCATCGTGCACGCGTTGCGGGGCTGGCCCACTCCGCTGGGCGCGGCGATCAACTCGGCGACCACGCGGATCGCCTACGGGCAGCAGCCGGACGAGCGAGTCGAATTTCAATTGCAGACCGTCGGCCGCGAAGTGTGCGCACTGAGTGGGATGGCGCACACGGTCAAAAACGGTGTCGCGGTTGCCATGCCGGAATAGGTAGTGGCGCGGCGCGCAAAGAATCGCCCCGATATTCGGCTTCATCGAATATCGGGGCGATTTGCGTCGGAAGGGATTCGCGTTGGTCAGGCATCCTCGAAGATTGCGAAATGCTTCCCCGCGGTGAGCCCGCCATCGACGGCCAGGACTGCGCCGGTGATGTAACTGGCCTCGTCGGAGGCGAGGAAGACTGCCGGCCGGGCAATCTCTTCCGGTTCGGCGTAGCGCTTCATCGGGCACAGGTCATCGAGCAGGGAGTCATGGCCGGGTACTCGTTCGAGGTAGTCCTGAATGCGGGGAGTCATCGTGCTTCCGGGGCAGATCGCGTTCACGCGGATGGCGTCGGCGGCATAGTCCATTGCCATGTTCTTGGTCAGCAGCAGGACTCCGCCCTTGGCGGCACTGTAAGCGGAGCAACGGTTTTCGGCGAGCAGTCCCGCGGTCGAGGATATGTTGACGATGCTGCCGCCGCCGATCCGTCGCAGTTCGGGGATTACGAACTTCGAGCAGCGATAGACCGAGGTCAGGTTGATATCGATCATCCGATACCAGTCGCTGTCGGCCATCTCGTCCACACGCTTCGGCAGGCTCGCGCCGGCGACATTGAACAGTGCGTCGATCCGTCCGAAGCTGTCGAGGGCCGTCGCGACGACGCGTGGCATCGCATCGGCGTCCGTGACATCAGCGGTCGCCCACGCGGATTGCCCGCCGGCGTCGGTGATCGATCGGGCCGTCGCGCGGGCCGCGTCGCGGTGCAGATCCGCGACGACCACCGAGCCGCCACGCGCGGTCCACTCGACCGCGATCGCCCGCCCGATACCTGCGCCCGCAGCGGTGACGATGGCGACCCGGCCGGCCAGTGGCAAATGAGAATTCGGATTGGACACGTTAATTCGACCCTTCGGGTAAACGGCACGGAGAACGGGCTGAGGTCAATTCAGCTGTTCCGGCATGTGGCACAACGGATTTGAGTGTGATAATGCTTGACCTGGTGTGTATCGAATCATAAGATTCGTTCAACGGGCAGTAGCTTTGTTCTACGCGCCGGAATCAAATGGGTAGATCGTTCATAGTCGAATTGGGCGGTCCGAGTGCCTGCAAAAATATCGATGCGGAGGCATGGTGTTAGTCACCAAATATGAACCAGAAGTCGCGGCGGACTACGAGCGGGTTCGGGCGTCGATCGCCGCGCGCTTCACCAATCCGCTCGACCTGCCCAAGGAGATCTTCTCCGATCCGCTGGTGTACCGGGAAGAGTTGCGGCGGATCTTCTACGGTCCATACTGGCATCCGGTCGCGCACCGAGCGGAATTGGGCGAGGTCAACAGCTTCAAAACGGCATGGCTCGGCGAAGTCCCGATCCTGGTCAGCCGGGGTTCCGATGACAAGATTCGAGCGTTCGTCAACACCTGCACCCATCGCGGGACGTTGCTGGAACAGCGCTCGGCCGGAGTAGCCACAGAGTTCCAATGTCCTTATCACCGTTGGCTTTTCAACAGTTCGGGTGACTTCTGCGGAGCACCGGGGGAGCGGGATTTCCGTTCCGACTTCGATCGCAAGGACTACGCGCTGCCGGAGCTGCGGGTCGCGGTGCTGGCCGGGTTGATCTTCGTGACGAGACATCGCGAGACCCCGTTGCTCGAAACCTTTCTCGGCGAGTGCGCAGATCCGGTCCGTGATTGCCTGCTCGACGATGGGAACCTCACCCTGCTCGGCTACCAGAAGGTCGTCTACAAAACGAACTGGAAGACCTACTTCGACAACGACTTCTATCATGCGCCGTTGCTGCACACCGGGTTTCGGATTCTGGGTTGGCAAGGTGGCAAGGGTGAAGTTCGGATCACACAACCGGTCGGCCACTTCTCGGTCGGCTATCAGAGCACACCGTACGTCGACAACGGCTACCTGGCGGATCCGAGCGTCGTGCAGTTTCGCGGCGCGGACGACCGGGCCAGAGTTGTAGCATTGCGCCCGGTCACGGTGCTGACCAAGCATGTCGACACCATCAACGTGCGATTCGCACGCCCACGTGGTGTCGATCGCACCGAGGTCAGCTATGCATTCTTCGGGCACGCCGGCGACACCGAGGAGTATCGCGCGCATCGAGTACGGCAAGCATCGAATCTGTTGGGGCCCAGCGGTTTCATCACGATCGAGGATGCCGCGGTTTTCAACCGCCAGCAAATGACCTCGGATGACGGGACATTGGCCCGCTTCGTCAAGGGCGTCGACGGCCGCCCCGAAGACGCCACTCAGAACGACGAGATCGGCAATACCGTCGGCTGGGCGAACTACCGGAAGGTGATGGGCTTTGATTACTGAGACTACCGCCGGACTGCACGCGATCGACGAGCTGCTCGGGCACTGCTCCTACGTGCTCGACCAACAGGACTGGGCGCAATGGCCGGACCTGTTCGCGCAGGAATGCTCGTACACCGTGCAAACCCTAGACAACATCGAGCGCGGCTTGCCGCTGGCGTATATGTATGACGACAATCGCGCCAGAGTGCTGGACCGTGTCAAGTTCATCACCGAGGTTTGGGCGGGGACCATCGAGCCGTACCGGACTCGCCATGTCACCCAGCGCACCCACGCGAGCCCGGTGGATGCCGACCACTGGATGGTCCGTTCGAACTTCCACGTGAGCTTCACCGAGAACGATTCGCTATCAGGACTTTTGGCGACCGGGTACTACGAAGACGCGATCGAGCTCACCGGCGGCAGCGCTCGGCTGACGAGTCGCGCAGTTCGCCTCGACAGTATGCCCGCCCGCTATCTCGTATATCCGCTGTAGCGGTTGACGCTTCGGCGCGTGACCGCCGCGGTTCAGGCTTCCTCAGGAGATTCGTATGACCGACCTAGCATTTCTCTCCGCACGCGAGCTCGCTGCCGCCGTCGCCGCGAAGGAGGTGTCGAGCACCGAGCTACTCGACCACTACCTGTCCCGGGTGGACCAATTCAATCCGCAGGTGAACGCCATCGTCGCCCGGGATGAAGAGGGTGCGAGAGCTGCGGCATCGGCGGCCGACCGCGCCGTCTCCCGCGGCGAGCAGCTTGGCTGCCTCCATGGTGTGCCTGTGACGATCAAGGACAGTCTCGAAGTTGCGGGCATGCGAACCACCGGTGGTTCGACCAGATGGGGACACCATGTCTCGACCTGCGACGCCGACTCGGTCGCGCAACTCAAGAACGCGGGCGCGATCGTTTTCGGCAAGTCGAATCTTCCGGAAGACGCCCGGGACTGGCAGACCTACAACGAGATCTACGGAACCACGAGCAATCCCTGGGACCTGACCCGCGGACCCGGCGGTTCCTCCGGCGGGTCCGCCGCCGCCCTCGCCGCGGGGTTGACCGGCCTGGAGCTCGGCGGCGACACGGCAGGCTCGATTCGGGTGCCCGCCCACTTCTGCGGTGTGTACGGGTTGCGCTCGTCGTATGGAATCGTCCCGAGACACGGCAGCGTCTCGGGACATGCTCCCGGGACGCTCGCGGAGTTCGACATGGCGGTATTGGGACCGCTCGGCAGGCACGCCGACGACCTCGATCTCGGTCTCGACGTCCTCGCAGTGCCGGACCCCGACCGCGCCCCGGCGTGGCGGCTGGAGCTGCCTTCCGCGAGATCGAGCACGCTGCGGGAGTTCCGGGTCGCCGCATGGCTCGACGACCCGTTCTGCGCCGTCGACAGCGAGCTGGTCGAGATCATGGAGACGGCCCTGGGGGCAGTGCGGGCCGAGGGCGCGGTCGTGGTCGAGCGCAAGGGACCGGTCGGACTCGAGGAGACGATGGCTCTCTACCAATCGTTACTGATGGCGCAGAGTGGGTTGATCGAACCAGATGAGTCGTATGCCGGACTCGTGGAGATGGCCGCAGCCGAAGGGGCCACCGGTGGGTTCGCATCCGACCTGACGGTCCGCTTCCGTGACTGGCACCGGCTCGACGAACGCCGGCAACACTCACGGCGGCGCTGGTCAGAGTTCTTTCGCGAGTTCGACGTGCTCCTTTGTCCGGTGAGCCCGACTGCCGCCTTCCCACACGACCATCGACCGGATCCCAGCTGGTCGGTACGAACACTGCTGGTCGACGGCACCGACCGGCCGTATCGCGAGATGCTGGCATGGATGGCGCCTTCGCCGCTCAACCATTTGCCTGCAGCGGTCGGGCCGGTCGGTGTGACCCGGCAGGGTCTTCCGGTCGGTATTCAAGTGATCGCGCCCTACCTCCACGACCGCACGGCAGTGCAGTTCCTGCGGTGCCTTGCCGAGGTGATCGGCGGGTTCCGCCGTCCCCCTGGATTCTGAGTAGCCGCGGCTTCCTCGTCGCGTGGAGTGCTGCGGTCTTGAATCAAATGGCAATGACTCATACTGCCGTCCTTCATATTTCATCGGAACAGATCGCGATCCACAGGAGAGCGGGTTCCTGAACAAGCTGTCGATCACCGATGCGGACGTGGACAGCCCCATAGGCATCGAGGAGGGGGCATCGTCGGTTTGTCGACCACATGCCAGGGCCGTCGCTCCGGGGGCAAGTTGATCGGCGCGCTGCAGGTGCATAATCCGCGACTGGATGAGGCGCTCGAAATATCCGACTACTTGCGCCCCGTCGCAGGTTTCGAGGGGAAAGCCTGGACGGGTGCCCCGCCGCCCTATTGGTCCGCGATCCACGCCCAGGATGGAACCTGGTCTGCCGAAACGCGTTTCGTGAAGGACAGCCCCGAGCAGGAGTTGCTCGGCCACGACGACGTGCAGAAGGTGGCCGAGTTCCTCGTTCAGGTCGCGCACGACCGAGAGCGATGTTGCTTGGCCATTAGCCCCGGCCAGTGTGTGTGCCGGCCGCCACTCACCTCCCGATCGGCCGGATAGGGCTCTATAGTTCTGGCCGACAATCAAACTGGGCGATCAGCGAGGCGGTTACCCCCGAACGAGCCCCGAGCCGTGGGGACTGCTGCAAGATCAGGTGACGGTTTCGGTCACGCGGCCCGACTGGCCGGTGGGGTCATGATGGTCTCGTATTCGACCGGCGTCAAACGACCGAGGGCGGTCTGCCGTCGGCGTCGGTGGTAGGTTCGTTCGATCCAGGTGACGATAGCGATGCGCAATTCCTCACGGCTGCACCAGGATCGGCGGTCGAGCACGTTCTTCTGCAATAGTGCGAAGAAACTCTCCATGGCGGCGTTGTCACCGGCCGCGCCGACGCGGCCCATCGACCCGGCCATGCAGTGACGAGTCAAGGCGCGCACGAACTTTCGGCTTCGAAATTGCGACCCGCGGTCGGTGTGAATCACGCAGCCGGCCACGTCGCCACGGCGAGCCACCACGTTGTCGAGAGCGCGGACGGCCAACTCCGACTTCATCCGAGAATCGATCGAATAACCGACGATCCGGTTCGAATAGACGTCCTTGACCGCACAGATGTAGAGCTTGCCCTCGCCGGTGTGATGTTCGGAAATATCGGCCAGCCACAACCTGTCGTCAGCCGGATATCGCAGCGATTGGCCACGCCCGCAACGAGTCTCGCCGGTCTGGTCGCCGA
>NZ_JBSGGG010000040.1:0-88880 GCF_053603795.1 Nocardia sp. NPDC004123 | reverse complement strand
GACTTCCCCCGGCGGCAGCGTCAGCGTGACGTCCTGCCAAATACGCTGCGAACCGAACGACTTCGTGATGCCTTCAGTTCTGACCTCGACGCCCATAGCGAACTCCTTGATTCTTCCCCACCCGACATCCCGGCCAGAGTGGATTTTCATTTAGATTCAATTCTGCGGGAACGAGCGAAACTCGGGACTGTGCACGTGAGTTCAGGCATGCGTGCGACACGCCACGAGAGAGCGCCCATCTCATGCGATGGTCGAGTCCACGCCGACAACAGCTCGACCAGTGACCCGGTCACGGGATTGCGAGGGCAGTCGGCGAAGCATCACCACTGTCAGAGCGACGATCCACAAGCCCCACGTGAAAACAGCCGCGTACCAAGTCAGTACGGCGTCCGGAGCAAACGGACCATTCTTGGCGAAGATAATGCCGGCCTGACCCGGCTCCACAACGGCAACCACGATGCTGAGCCAGCCCAGCCACGCGGGAAACACCGCCGCCCGCCCGCGCTGCCGCAGAATCAGGATGCCGACAAGAAGCATCGAGAAACCCAGCTGAGGCCAGATCAACATCGAGCCGATCCAGGCCACGTCACTGAAGGCCTGTGTGACATCCGGGTTCGCCTCTCCCGCTCGATACACCGCAACGGCGAAGAACGCCAGATCGAAACTGAGGAGGATCGGAGAGGCCGCCAGACTGACGATTGCCACGACGGTGGCGATCCTGGCGCAATCCGCCTGCCAGAGCATGTATCCCAGTTGCAGAGACCACGCCAGCAAGAAAGCCATGGCGATACCGCAGAGCGTTATCCCGATGAGAAAGCCCGCGGAGTGCGCCACGTAGTAGTCGGCCGTGGCCACCGCGGAAATGTCGAAATGCGGCGGCTGGGGCATGAAGACCTCCAGTCCAACACCGCAGAACACGGCAAAGAGCAAGCCGTTCCATATAAAGAACCGCTGCCAGCCCAGATCAGCGTTGCGCATCGTGAACTCTCCCTTTCGTGGCCACTCCGGGCGGCTGTCAGACGGGGGTGATGTCGGAAATAAGCCAGGTGCCGGCATCGCGGGCCATGGTCACCCGGGCGCGACTTCCATCCAGACGCGGCCCCTGGTACTTGGTGCTGGTGGTCTCCTGGTTCAGGAACAGCAGCAGCGTCACCTCGTCTCGGCCGGCCGCGACCACCGCGGTACCGACGATCGTGGCTTTCGTGACGATCGAATCCCGATGAGCGGCAGGAATGATCACGCTCGCGCCGAGCTTGCCGAAATCGTCGCGGAACTTGCCGGTCAGATTCTGAGTTGTGGTGGAGAACTCGCTGTCGACGGTGTTGAAGTCGTACGAAAGCACCTTCGGGACACGGCTTTGCGCGGAGTCGCGCGCCTCGCGCACAGCCGTGGCGAAAGCACGATGATCGGACACGCTGCGCTCGAGCAGGACCGTGGTAACGGTCGTCCCGCCCAATAGCAGCCCGAGCAACACGGTCGACGCGATGGCGGCGGTGCGACTCAGCCGGAACACGCCCCCGAGACGGCGGCGTATTGCGAACCGACCCAGCCCCCGAGGCCGATGGACCGGCGAATCTTCCTTCTGCTCTTCGCCTTCGGCAACAACTGCGGTGGCTTCCTCGTCCACGATGTCGGCGAGTGCGGTGTCGGTGGTCATGCGACGAACTCCACGTTCGAGACGAGCCAGTGGCCGTCGGAGTGGTCGAGGGTCATCTTCATGCGGTACACCCGCTGCTGTCCCTCGGGGGCTTCGGTGTTCTTGACCGTGGAGGTGACCGCGGTCAGGACGGTTGCGTGCGCGTCGTCGATGTCGACGACACCGGATGCCTTGACCTCGCCGGTGGATTCGACCTTGCCGTTCTCCAGCACGCTGGCGAAGTTGGCCGAGATCTTGTCCCACTGGTCGCGGAACGCGCCCGTCGAGTCGGCGGCGATAGCGTCGAGGTTCTGCTTGGCCGAGGAATGATTGAGCGTGACGAGTTGCACGGCAATGCGATTCGCGGCGGCCAGCACCGCGTGATCGCGGTCGTCCGCGCGGGTGTTGGCGCGGACGTCGAGTCCCAGTTCGGCATTCACGCCGTTCAGCACCAGTACCGCGGCGGCTATCAGGACTATCGCCCAGCCGAGAACCCGCCTGCGCGGCCGCTGCGGCGAAGCCGCGCTGTCGACGTCGTGTTCCTCATCGCTGAGGACGGCAGCCTGATCTTCCCGATCGGCCGCTACTTGATCAGCAGTGATTGCCATCCCTGGTTCTCCTCTCCGTGGGCGAGGCTCGGAGCCGGCTGCCCGAGTACATAGGTGAGGCCGTCGGGGCCTCGGAAGGTGCCGTCACCTTCGGCATAGGGCACCGTCAGTGCCGCGGGCGCGGCCGTTGGTGGCGCCGCGGCCGGCATGGGTGACGTCGGCGGCTGCGGGGCGGCGGCGGGCACCGAATCCCCCGGGTGCGCAAGCATTTCCGGCCACGTCGAAGGCAGCCCCTTCGGGCAGTTGGCGACTTCCGCCGTCCGGACGGAGGGATCGCCGGCACACGGCGTGTTGCGAGCGCCGCGAATGACCTTCGGGTCATCCGGAGCGATCTTGCAGTAGTTGTTCTGCGGGACGTCGGCCGGACCGGTATCCGACGGATCGCGGCGCTGAGTGGCTTGGAACCCTTCGGTGCACGGCGGCGGATTCAGCGTGTTGCCGAGCTTCACGTCCAGCGCCGCCGCCGGCGCGAGCAGATTGCCGTCGGTCTGGAATCCCCCGCCCACCACGCTGTAATCGACCGCGGCCGCCAGTGCCGGATAGACGACCAGAACCTGACGCAGCCCGGCCACATTCACCCGCAGTACTTGGCCGACCGTTTGCAGATCGGACAGCAGGGCGGGCAGCGGCGTGCTCAGATCGGCCAGGGTGCCCGTGACAATGGCTGCCGCCGAAGGACCTTGGTCGAGCACGCCGCGCAGGTCGGCGTCGCTGCGCGCGAGCTGGTCGGTGAACGAGCCGAGATCGTGTACCGCGGAACGCAGTTCGGTACGCACCGAGTTTCCGGTGTGGAGCAAGGGTTCCGCGTCGTTCAGCAGCGTCACCGTCGGGCCGATATCGGCCTGGGCGAGGTCGAGGAACTTCGCCGAGGACTCGATCAACGAGGCCAGCGCCGGACCGGTTCCGTTCACGGCCTGGAAGGTCTCGTCCAGGGTGGTGCGCAGCGAATCGGTGGACACGCTCGCCAGCAGGGTCTGGGTCTTGTCGAGCACATCGCTGGTCGGAATCGGCACGGTGGTCCGCGTCCGCGGGATTTCCGAGCCGTCGGACAGGTAGGGCCCGTGTTCGTCCGACGGGACCAGATCGACGTACTGCTCACCGATCGCCGAGGTGCTCTTGATGGCAGCGGCCGCCGCGGACGGAATGTGCCAGCTGTCGCGCAGCTGCATCCGAACCTTGACGGTCCCGTTGTCGAGGTCCACTCCCGTGACCCGGCCGATCTCGACCCCGCGGTAGGTCACCGACGCCGATTCGTAGATTCCACCGGCCTCAGCGAAATCGGCTGTCACCGTGTAGGTTCCGATGCCGGTGACACGCTGGACGCCGATGTAGTGGATGGCGCCGTAGACCAGGCTGATCACCCCGAGCACCGAGAAGACGATCAGCTGTCCCTTGATCAGGCGTGTCTTCATCACCGACCTCCGCTCTGGTCTGCGTCCGGGACCGCGGGCTGCTGAGCAGCGGCATCCGTCTGGGTCGGTGCGAGCAGGGGATTCACGGCGCGGTTGGACATCGGAACCAGGTCCTTGAACGGAATGCTGCCGATGATCTTGTCGCGGATGGTTTCCACGCTCAGGTCGAGCGTGAGGAACAGATTCACGTAGTCGCCCTTGATGGCCTTGTCGGCGACCGTGACCGGAAACGGGAAGGTCGCGGCGACGAGAAGCGATCCGGTCAGATCGGAGCCGGCCGCGGCCAGCTGACTGAGGACCGGTTGGAGGTTGTGCAGATCGGAGGTCAGATCGTCGTGGCTGGACCGCAGTACCTGCGCCGCGCGCTGCCCGAAGGCTCCGACCCGATCGAGCATGGTGACCAGCTGGGTCTTCTGTTGGTTGAGGATGTTCAGCGCGGGCTGGATCTGTTCGATGCCGGTGCGCAGCGTGTCCTTCTGGTCGGCGAGTTCCTTGGCGAACGCGTCGAGACTGTCGATGGCGCGAACGATGTCGTCCCGTTGCGCGTCCAAACCGCTGACGAAGGTCGCCAGTCGGCTGAAGGACCGATTGACGGCGTCCTCATGGCCGCTCAGGCCCTGATTCAGCTCGGACATGATCGTCCGGATCTGTTGCAGACCACTCCCATTGAGCACGAGAGACAGGGCCGCGAGGACTTCTTCGGTCGCCGGGTATTCCGAGCTCGCGGACAGCGGGATCACATCCCCGTCACGCAGCTGCCGGTCACCGGCATTGTCCTTCGGAGTGGTCAGTTCGAGATACTGGGCTCCGAGAACACTGGTCTGCGCCAGCCGCGCCGTCACGGTCGCGGGCAGGCGCACACCCTTGTCGATCTCGAGTGTGGCGACCGCGATGTTGTTGCGCACCGCGATGGAGGCGATCGTGCCGACGGTGACGTTGTCCGCCTTCACGAACGAGTTCGCCACCAGATTCTGGGTGTCACGCAATTCGACTCGGACCGTGTAGGAACCGTGATGAATCGCGTTACCGGGCAAGGGGATCGAGTTGACCCCGTCGAAACGGCAACCAGCCGTCAACAGCGCGGTCAGGAGCAGAACACTGCCCGCACGAACTGTGGTGGAGGTCTTCATCGTCCGGCTCCCGGGACGAGCAGGTCGGACAGACCCGGAATCGGTGGCAGACCGGCCGGCAAGCCGGGCACGCCGCCGGCCGGTGCGGGCGCTGGTGCCCCGCCACCCATCGCCGCGCGGGCCGCGGCACCGAACAGGTCACCGAACTGCGCACTGGCGCGCGAGCATTCTTGCTGAGGCGCGTGCACCGTGGTCAGCAGTGCGCAGATCAGCGAGACCGGATCCGGGAAGTCCGGCACCGCGAGATTTCCGGTGAGCGAGTGCGACTGCGGGTCGTAGATGTTGTAGAAGTTGTCGATCGCGGTCGGCGCGAGATGCAGGATCTCCGCCAGGTCGTCCTCCCGGTTGACCAGCAATTGGGTGATGTTGGTCAGGTTTCCGACGTTCTTGATCAACGCGTCGCGATTGTCGGCGACGTAGCTTCGAATGTCGGGCAGCATCGCCTGGAGGGACTGGAGTGCGGCCGCCACCTGAGTGCGGTTGTCGTTCAACAGGTTCGACACTCCAGCGAGTTGATTGACGAAGGCCTGGACCTGGTTGTCATTGGCGGCCAGCGCCGAGACGACGACCTGCAGATTCCGGACCGTGGCGAACAGCTCCGGCCCGCCGTCGGCCAGGGTCTGCATCGCCTGCGACAGGTTCACCAGTGTCTGGTTCAGGGTCGCGCCGTTGCCCTGCAACGCCTTCGCGGTCGCATCGGTGAAGCGGGTCAGTGTGCCGGCGTGGTCTCCGGCCTTGGGCCCGAGCTGGGTCGCCAGATCGGTGACCTGCCGCTTGACCTCGTCGTATTCGATCGGCACCGCGGTCCGCTCGAGCGGAATCACCGCACCGTCGGCGAGCGCGGGGCTGTTGCCGGCCTTCGGCGTGAGCTGAATGTAGCGACCCGACACCAGAGTCGGCGCGACGATGACGGCGTGGGTGTCTGCGGCGACAGGATGCTCGGTGTCGAAGTGCAGCTCGATCCGGACGCGATCGCCCACCGGGGTGATCGAGTCCACCGCCCCGACGGGAACACCACGCAGCGTCACCCGGTCGCCCGGGTACAGCCCCACCGAGTTGGTGAAGAAGGCCGTGATCCGCACGGTCGAACCATTCGTTATCCACCAGGTCGCCGCGGTGCTCACCAAGGCCACCGCGACGAGCAGGGCGAGGATTCGGCCGGGCATGGGGATGCGGGATATGCCCGCGCGCAAGGATTTCATCGGTGGCTCCCTTGTCCGGGACTGCCAGGCTGCTGGCCGTTGAGATTCGCGGGGGCGATGTTCTGCAGCAGCGCACCGAAGAACGGTCCGCTGGCGACCGCCTCGCCGAGCTGCGTGACATACGGACGGAGCCCGAGAATCGCGGAGTTGATGTTGTCGTAGTTCGTATTGAGCAGGCCGACGACCCGGTCGAGTTCGGCGAGCATCGGTGCCGTGGTGGCGTTGTTGTCCTGCACCAGACCGTGCAGCTCGTCGCTGACGCCCTTGACGTTCGTCAGCAGCGTCCGGATCACTTGGGCCCTGTCGTTGAGCGCCGCGAACAGGGAGCCGCCGTCGGTCATCAGCGCGGTGAGGTTCTGATTGCGGTCGGCGAGCACACCGGTGACCGAGTTCGCATGCCCGAGCAGGTCGCGCAGCGCGCTGTCGCGGGAACCGATGGTCGCCGACAGTCGCGACATGCCGTCGAGCGAGGACTTCAGATTGTCGGGCAAGCTGTCCATCACCTTCGACAGGCTGTCGACCGCATCGGACAGCTGCTTCTTGTCCGTGCCCTGCAAGCGGTCGGTGAGCTGGTTCAACGCCTCGGTGAGGTCGAAACCGGATGCCGTGCGCTCCAGCGGAATTCGCTTCACCGTTAGGCCGTCACCATCGGGACGCAGGTCGACGAACCGTCGTCCGAGCGCGGTCTCGACCTTGATCGCGGCCGTGGTGCGGCCCCCCAGGGCCTGCCCGTGCGTGTCGATCTTCAGCGTGATGTCGACATGGTCGCCGCCCAGCCCGATGGAATCGACCTTGCCGACCTTGATGCCCGAGATCTCCACCGCATCACCGGTATTGAGTCCGCTGGCATCGGAGAACTCGGCCACGATCGTGCTGCGCCCCGGCCACCACGGAATGTTGTCGTAGTTGAAAACCGCTACGAGCAGTACGAAGACGATCCCGGTGCAGATGAGTCCGAGCCGGACCGGATTGCGCTCGGAGAACGTCTTCTTCTGCGTCTGCTTCTGCTGCTTCGTCATTTGGCCTGGCACCTTTCGGCGGGAGCGACGAACATCGGGGTGTCCTGGTAGCCGCCGCCGATGGCGGGGTACCGGATCGCCAAGCCGCACACGAACCAGTTGACGAAGCTGCCGTAGCTGCCGACCCGAGTGATCAGCGGATAGGTCGCGGGGAGCTTCCCCAGCACCAGCGACAACGTGTTCGAGTCGGCATTGAGGTTGCCGGCCAGCTGCTTCAGGCCGTCGATGTCACCGCCGATCGCGGGCCGGTTGTCCACCAGCAGTTGCGCGAGTTCACCTGCGCCCGCATCGATTTGGTCCAATCCCGTGGTGATGGTCGCGCGATCGTTGTTCAAACCGCTGACCAGCGACTGCAGATCGACCACCAGATGATCGAACTTGTCGCCGGTGTTATGGATCGCTCCGAGCGCGACGTCCAGGTTCTGGATCGTCTCCCCGATGACCTGGTCGCGGTCGGCGAGCGTATTGCCGAGCGTGCCCACTTCCCGGATGAAGTCGGCGATGCTCTGCTCCTGGCCGTTCAGCACCGAGATCAGTGAGGCGGACAGCTTGTTGGCATCGTCGGGATTCAGGCCCTGCAGCAGCGGCTTGAATCCGTTGACCAGGCTGTCGATATCGAGTGCGGTCTTGGTCTGCGCCACCGGAATCGGGTCGTTCTCCGACCTGCGCCCGGACCCATCCGGTTGGGCCGTGACCTCGAGATAACGATCGCCGATGAGGTTCTTGTACTTGATCGCGACGGTGGAGCTGCGCAGCACTTCGACGTCACGGTCGACGCTGAATCCGATCTCGACCAGCTTGTCGTGCGCGAAGTCCACCGACTTCACCTTGCCGACAGGCACTCCCGCGACTTTCACATCGTCGCCGACCTTCATGCCGGAGGCCGAGGTGAACAGCGCGTGATAGCTGCGGGTGGACACGAAGCGCAGGTCTCCGACGACCACGACGAGCATCGCCGACACGATGGAGGTGATGGCCAGAAAGATCGCCAGCTTCAATCCGGCGTGGCGGGCGGTCATCGGGTCAGTCCGTAGATCAGGGCCGCGAAGGGATTGCCGATCAGGTCGTCGGGCGACCGGACCGGCCCGTACACCGTTGTGCCGGTGTTGAAGTCGGTGTGACCGACCGGCGTACTGTTCGGCCCGAAGGGATACCCATAACAACTGGGCGGGTTGTCGGCACCGTTCACAGGAAGATCCTTCGCGTAGGTGTACGGCGGGTCACCCATCAAGATGGTGCCCAGGGCGTTCAGACCCGGCCGCCCACCGCCGAACGCCCGCTCGAAATACTTGCGGGCGTCGTTGAGAGCGGACAGGAAGCAGGGATACGAGGGGGCCTGCTCGGCGAGTACCCGGGTCGTCGGCTCCAGCGCTTGCACCGCTCCGATGAGCGGAGTCCCCGAGGAATCCAGGAACGAACTGCCGGTATTGCCGAAATTGGTGAAGGAGAGCAGGAAAGCGCTCAGACTCGCCTGCTTCTCGACGATCGTGGAGCTGGTGGTCGAGAAATTGTGAATCGTATTCATCAGGTCGGGAGTCGCCGCGGCGAGGGTGTCGAGGTTGTCGGCGATCAGCGGAACATCGCGCTGCAGAGTCGGAATCGAGTCGTTGAACTGGCCGAGGTAGCGGTCCAGGGCGACCATGAGGTCACCGAATCGACCGCCGTGTCCGTCCAGCGCGGTCCCCAGCGCGGTCAGGGTGGCGTTGATCTTCTGCGGCTCCAGGGTTTTCAGGACGGAGAGCAGGGTCTGGAAGATGTCGTTGACTTCCACGGTCACCTTCGACCCGTCGATCACGGCCCCGGCCGACAGCTTGTTCGCGGCCGGCTGCTCGGGCAACAGCAGTGTCACGAATTTGCGCCCGAACAAGGTGGTGGGTGCGATGTCGGCGCCGACGTTGGCCGGCAGGCGCCGAGCCTGACTCGGTTCGAGATCGAGGGTCAGCTTCGCCTGGTCGTGATCGAGGTCGATGGCGCTGACGCGGCCGACGACCACGCCCTGCACCTTGACATCCGATCCTGGCGCCATCAGCAATCCCGCACGATCCGAATACAGGTACACGCGCGTGCTCGAAACGAATGTTCCACTACAGGAGGCGATTGCGCCCGAAACAGCCAGGACGAACGCGATCAGGGCGCTCAGGCCCAGGGTCAGTGCGCGGCGGCGCGAGACTTCGAGTTTCATCCGGACACCCGCACCGTCGCGTGAATGCCGCCGTACACGGCGATGCCGATGATGAGGTCGATGATCATGATCGAGATCAGCGAGGCGCGCACCGCACGGCCCACCGCGACGCCGACGCCCGCCGGTCCCCCGGAGGCGTGGTAGCCGTGGTAGCAGTGCACAGACATCACCACCAGAGCGAACGCGATCACCTTGACCAGCGACCAGATCACGTCACCGGGCACGAGGAAGACGTTGAAGTAGTGCGTGTACGTGCCCTCCGACTGGCCCGACAGCACGATGCTGACGAATTGCGTCGAGGCATATCCCATGAACAGCGCGATCGCGTACAGCGGCACGATCGCGATCAGCCCGGCGAGAATGCGAGTGGTGACCAGGTACGGCACCGCGGGCACCGACATCACTTCGAGCGCGTCGATCTCTTCACTGACCCGCATCGCACCCAGCTGCGCGGTGAACCCAGCGCCGACCGTGGCGGTGAGTGCGACACCGGCCACGACGGGAATGGCTTCGCGGGTGTTGAAGAAGGCGGAGATGAAGCCGGACAGCGCTTCGATGCCGACCCGGCCGAGCGAATTGCTGCCCTGCTGACCGACCTCGTAACCGGCCGCAGCGGTGAGGAATCCGACGATCACGATCGTGCCGCCGATGACCGCCAACGCTCCGGTGCCCAGGCTGACCTCGGCGACCAACCGGATCATCTCGCGGCGGTAGCGGCGCAGCGTCCGCGGGATCCATCCGATGCCGTGCAAATGGAACGACAGTTGATCGCCGAGCCCGGCGATCCCCTCGACCGGGCCCGAAGCGGCGCTGAAGACCCTGTGCCCCAATCGTTTCCGGCGCAACGCGTCAGTGACGCGATAATCGCTGGTTGTACTCATCTCGTTGGTCCGTTCAGTTCAGCCACAGGGTGGTGATGATGGAATTGGCGAGGAACAGCAGCACGAAGCTGAAGACAACGGTCTGATTCACCGCGTCGCCGACGCCCTTCGGTCCGCCCTTCGCATGCAGCCCCAGGTGGCAGGCGACCAGCGCCGCGAGGAGACCGAACACGCCGGCCTTCAACTCGCTCACCAGCAGATCCGGGATCCCGGTGAGGATCGGAATCGCGGTGATGAACTGTCCCGGAGTCGCACCCTGCAGAAACACCGCGTACAGATATCCGCCCGTCAGGCCGACCGCGGTGACCAGGCCATTGAGGAACAGCGCCACCATGGTGGAGGCGAGCACGCGCGGCACCACCAGGCGCTGCAGCGGATCGATGCCGAGCACCCGCATGGCGTCGATCTCCTCGCGGATGGTGCGGGAGCCGAGATCGGCGCAGATGGCGGTGGCGCCGCAGCCGGCGACGACCAGAACGGTTGCCACCGGGCCGATCTCACGGATGACCGCCATGCCCGCGCCCGCTCCGGACAGATCGATGGCGCCGACCTCGTTGAGCAGCACATTGATCTGGAAGATCACCATGACGCAGAACGGGATCGCGATCAGCAGCGTCGGCACGATCGACACGCTCGCGATGAACCAGGACTGCTCGATGAATTCGCGAACCTGGAACGGCCGCCGCGGCACCATCCGCAAGGTATCCAGCGTGGTCCCGAAGAACTGACCCACCGCACGCGGCACAATCACGGCCTTCTTCGCCACACCGTCCCAGCGCCCCAGTGACGATCTCCCGACGGACACAGCACTGCCCACCATGAACGAGCCTTCCCGCTTCACTCCTGGTCAATCGAACAGAAGTCTTATCTATGTTTGATTAAATTCCCCGCTTGGAGCGCTCCCGCGGTCCCGAAGCGCAGGAGGTGCGCGAGCCGATGCCGCGCGAGCCGAACGAGTGAACTCCGAGTGTGCCCCGGATCACATCGGAAGCGTAACATAAGTCGGCTTATCCGCAAGTGTCGCATGCCACTGGATCGACGAATGCTTTTTAATTTAGAGTAGATAAGTAATGAACCCATAGAGTGAAAAGGGAGTGGCGCAGATGTCGCTGGTTACCGATCAACCCGAGGATTGGACCGAACCCGGTGCCCACCGGATCGCGGACGGCATCTACCGCATTCCCCTCCCCCTCCCCCTCGACGGGCTCGGCACCGTCAACGCCTACGTACTGGAGTCTCCGGACGGGCTGGTGGTGATCGACCCGGGCTGGTATGGGCCGCGGACCGAAGCCGCCATGGCCGAAGCACTGCGCCGGCTGGGCTACACGCTCGGCGACATCACCACTTGCCTTGCCACCCACCATCACTGGGATCACTACTCCCAGGCCTACGCCTGGCGCAGCACACTGGGCTGTGAGTTGATGGTGGGCAGTGGGGAACGCCACAGTATTCTGGGCTTCCGGACCGATGCCGGGCGGTTCCCCAATCACGCGCCATTGCTCGCGCGCTGTGGCGCACCGCAACTGGCAAAGGAACTCGCTCATACGCCTGCCCCCGAGAACGAAGTGGGCATCTCGTTCGGACCGCCGGACCGCTGGCTCGACCACGGCGATCGGATCCAGCTACGCAGCGGTGAGCTCGAAGTGATTTCGACACCCGGGCACACCCGTGGCCACGTCGTGTTCCACCACGCCGACAGCCGGTTGCTGTTCTCCGGCGATCACATCCTGCCGCACATCACGCCATCGATCGGTTTCGAGTGGGCACCGGAGGCCCATCCGCTCCGCTCATACATCTCGTCCCTCGAACTGGTGCACCGGCTGACGGATTCGGCTGTGTTGCCGTCGCACGGTCCGGTGACCCTCAGTAGTCACAGCCGAATCGACGAACTGCTGCACCACCATCAACGACGGTTGGACGAGATCTGCGACGAGGTCGCCACCGGAGCGTCGACCGCCTACGAAGTAGCCCGGGCCTTGCGATGGACCCGCCGGAATCTCCGGCTCGAGGAATTGCCGATCGACCACCAATTGTCCGCGGTGACCGAAATCCACGCGCACCTCGACGTCCTCGAGATGCTCGGCAGGGTCAGCTACACCGACCGGAGCAACGTGCGCACCTACGCGCTCAGCGCGTAATCCACTGCGCCGCAGACCCGATCGCCATTCGGCGGACACCCGAGGGTGTCCGCCGAATGGTGCGTCAAGCGTTCACCCATGCCGAGGCGGTGATGGCGTCCACCGCCTGTTCGTATTCGGCCCGCATTCGTTCCACGATCGCCGCCGTGCTCTCGACCTTGTCGATCACGCCGATTCCCTGCCCCGAGCCCCAGATCTGGCTCCATGCCTTCGGTTTCGACTCGTCCGCGCCGGAGCCGAACGCGGGGCCCGCGGCCGCGGGCAGACTGTCGGGGTCGAGGCCGGCTTCAGCGATGCTGCGTCGAAGGAAGTTGCCGTGCACGCCGGTGAAGTAGTTCGAGTACACGATGTCGGATGCCGCGCTCTCGACGACGCACTGCTTGTACTCGGGGGCGGCGTTCGCTTCCTGGGCCGCGATGAACGCCGATCCGACATAGGCCAGATCAGCTCCTGCTGCCTGCGCTGCCAGTACCGATCGTCCGTGCGCGATGGCGCCGGACAGCAGCAGCGGACCATCGAACCACTGCCGGATTTCCTGCACGAGCGCGAAGGGGGACAGCGCGCCCGCATGACCGCCGGCGCCCGCGGCGACGGCGACGAGGCCATCGGCGCCCTTCTCGATCGCTTTGTGCGCGAAGCGATCATTGATCACATCGTGCAACACGATTCCGCCGTAGGAGTGCACGGCCTCGTTGACATCCTCTCGGGCGCCGAGTGACGTGATCACCAGAGGCACCCGGTGTCGCACACACTGTTCCAGGTCATCCTCGATCCGGGCATTGGTCTTGTGCACGATCAGGTTTACCGCGAACGGCGCCGACTTGCGCGTGCCGTCAGCTGTCGCATCGTGATCGGCCAGTCGCTCGGAAATCTCGGCCAGCCAGTCGTCCAGCATGCTCACCGGTCGCGCATTGAGCGCCGGAAAGGATCCGATGACACCCGAGATACACTGCGCTACAACAAGTTCCGGCCCAGAAACGATGAACATCGGGGCGGCGACGACAGGTAGCGCCAGTCGTGAGCACAGGACATCGGGAAGCATCGGCTACCACCGTTCATAGTTCGCCCGACCGAGAATCCGGTCGGCGGAGGATAGTTTTTAATTGATGTTAAATTCAAGATGGAGCATGGTCAAACGCCGGCAACGCACCACATCTACTAGTTACCCACCAGTAATTTAATCCATCATCAAAAAAATAACGTCTGATGCGCTACTTTGAGCCGGTGTTCAAGGCCAAGATCGGCATTCGAGGCCGGATTCTCTCCATCGCACTCGCACCGAGCCTCGCCCTGCTCGTTACCGGGGCGATCATCGCGGGACTCCTACTCGTCCGCGGCACCGACAACCGGGACTGGGCGACCCGCGTCGACCGCGACAGCGCACCCGGCATCGATTTCACGATCCAGATACAGGAGGAACGCCGCCTGACCCTGCTGGCGATCTCGGGTGACGAGGGGCGTCGACCCGATCTCACCAAACAGCGCGCGCGGGTCGACGCGGCGGTGGCGACCCTCATCGCCGCCGGGGCGGCGTTCACCGATATCGATCGTGGTCTGCTGAAAGACGATGTCGCCAAGGGGAGAGCTCTGGCCGCCCAACTTCCGGCCATCCGGCAACGCGCCGATGCCGGCACCCTCCCCGTCGCCGAGGCCTACACATATTTCAGCAGCATCATCAGTACCTACATCGGAAGTACCGAGCTTCTCGCCCGAGCCGCCCCCACCCCAGACACCAGTACCGAGCTGGCAGTGGCCGCACGACTACTCCGAGTGACCGAAACCATGTCTCGAGGCAATGCGCTCGCCACCGCAGCACTGATACGCGGCGACCTGAAGCCGGAGAACCAACGTCAATTCGCCTATGACATCGGCTTCTACCACAGCGAACTCGCCGCACTCAGCGGGCATCTCCCCCAGGCCGAACGTTCCACCCTGGACGCCCTCACCTCGGGAACCTCCTGGCAGCGGCTGAGCGCGATGGAGGACGCGATCGCCGATCGCCCCGATCTCGCTGCCGCCGGCGGTTCCGGCTCGACCGCGGAATCCAAGCTGCCACTCGAGGTTTCCAACTGGGAGGGTGCCGCAACACAGGTCAGTGTCGCGCTGCTCGACCTGTGGCGGACCCACTATCGGTATGCCCTGCACTGGGCGCAGGAGGACGGCGCGCGAGCGCTGCGCCAGGCGCTAGTCAACGGAACCACGATCCTGGTGATCGCGATCGGTGCCTTCCTGCTCGCCGCGCGCCTTGCCACGCGACTGATTCGGCGCCTGCGCCGCCTGCGGCAAGAGACGCTCGCGCTGGCCGACGACCATCTGCCGGAGATCACCACCCGGCTCCGTGACGGGCTGCCGGTCGCCACCGACGAGGCTGCCCGATTGGACTTCGGCGGGGACGAGATCGGGCAGGTCGCGGATGCCTTCAACCGCGCCCAGGCAGCGGCGATCGCGGCGGCCGTCGCCGAAGCCAAGACCCGGGCAGGCTTCAACGCGGTGTTCCTCAACATCGCCTATCGGAGTCAGATCATCATCCACCGGTTGCTGGCCGCACTCGACAAAGCCGAACGCCACCAAGAGGATCCGGCACAGCTCGACCTGCTGTTCCGGCTCGATCACCTGGCGACCCGAGCGCGCCGCAATGCCGAAAACCTGATCATCCTCGGCGGTGGCCAGCCCGGACGTCAGTGGCGCGACTCGGTCCCACTGATCGATCTCATCCGTAGCGCCGTCGCGGAAACCGAGCACTACCAGCGAGTCACCGTCACCCGCGTTCCGGATGTCTCGATCGCGGGCAGTGCCGTCGCCGATCTCATCCATCTGCTGGCCGAGTTGGTGGACAACGCCACGGCGTTCTCACCGCCGGAATGCCGGGTCGAGATCACAGCGCAGGTCGTGGGGAAGGGCATCGCCGTCGACATCAGCGACCAAGGGCTGGGCATGCCCGAGGACGAACGCGAGCTGGCGAACGAAACCCTCCGCAACCCACCGGATTTCAGCCTGTCGAGCCTGACCGGCGACTCCAGGCTGGGCCTGTTCGTCGTCGCGCGGCTGGCCCTGCGCCACCAGGCAACCGTGCGACTGACCGAATCGTCCTTCGGCGGCATCCGTGCCATCGTCTTGCTCCCGACCGCATTGTTCAGCGATGAACGGCAGGCCCCCGCGGTCACCCCACCTTTGGAACCGCGGGCCATCGCACCGCAGCCTACGACTACAGAGCGGACACTCGGTTCCTGGCCGAGTCCGAGTCATCACCCCGCTTCCACTGCCACACTGTGGAACTCGGCCCCCGCCTCGCTGCCGCCGGCTCCGGCGCCGGAAGCCCCGGGCGCCACCGGTCCGGCACTGGACGACCGGCCACAGCTACCCCGTCGTCGGCGGCAGGCGAACCTGGCGCCCGAACTGGCGAACGGTCCGCTCGAGGACTCCTCCGCGTATCCCCACCCGGGCGGTCCGCACCGGGGTCCGGACCGCACCGCCGACCAGGCACGGGACTTGATGTCCGCTATCGAGGCGGGGACCCGTCAAGGGCGCCAGCCGATTCCGGACTCCGACCCCCACCGATCCGCCCCCTACGACCATGAAGGCCCACGATGAACACTTCCCAGGTCCGCAACCTCGACTGGCTGCTGGACGACCTCGCCGAGCGGCTGGTCGGCGTGCGCCACGCCGTCGTTCTCTCCACCGATGGCCTGCTACTCGGCCGTTCGACCGCAATGGCGGTCGAGGAGGCCGAACACTTCGCGGCCATGTCCTCGGCACTGCACAGCCTCGCCCGGAGCGCGGGCCACCGGTTCGATGGCGGCGGCGCCCGCCAGGCCGTGATCGAACTCGACCGCGCCGTCCTGTTCGTCACCGCGGCCGGGCCGAACGCCTGCCTGGCTCTGCTCACGGAGGACGCCGCCAATCTGGGCATGGTCGCCTACGAGATGAACCAGACCGTCCAACGGGTCGGTACATTCCTCACCGCCGCGCCGCGTCGTCCCGGACTCGATTCGCACACCGAGCATTTACGCTGATGTGCTGGGACGCACCGCGATTCGATCAGGATGCCGGTCCGCTCGTGCGGCTGTGCGCCGTGACCAGCGGGCGCACCCGGGACACGCGCCCGGGGCTGGACATGATCACACTGGTCTTCGCGGTGCACGAGGTTCACCGGGTCGGCCGGGTCGAGCGCGAATACCTCGACATCGTCCGGCTCTGCCGGACCCCGCAGTCCGTCGCGGAGGTTGCCGCGCTCCTGGGCCTGCCACTGACGCTGGCCAAGATTCTCATCGGTGACCTCATCGCGGACGGACACCTGATCACCCGGTCTGCCGCGGCCCTCCCGCCGACCGATCTCTCCGAGTTGGACCTGCTACGAACGGTTTTGGATGGTATCCGCAAGCTATAGCCCCGATGACTCCCCTGTCCTCGCGGCCTCGGTGAAAGTCCTCATCGCGGGCGGCTTCGGCGTCGGCAAGACCACCATGGTGGCGGCCGTCAGCGAGGTGACACCGCTCCGGACCGAGGAGCTGCTGACCGAACTCGGCCGCGACGTCGACGACCTGTCCGGTGTCGAATCCAAGCAGACAACAACGGTGGCAATGGATTTCGGGCGAATCACCATCTCCCAGGATCTCGTGCTCTATGTGTTCGGCACCCCGGGCCAAGACCGCTTCTGGTTCATGTGGGACGAACTCGCCGCCGGCGCTCTGGGGGCGGTGGTGCTGGCCGATACGCGGCGGCTCGAAACCTCTTTTCCCGCGGTCGACTTCTTCGAACGCCGCGGCATGCCGTTCATCGTCGGCGTCAACTGCTTCGACGGCGCCCCGCAATACACTGTCGCAGAGGTACGCCAGGCACTGGACCTCGATGATCATGTGCCGGTTCAGCTGTGCGACGTGCGCACGCGAGACTCGGCGAAGGATGTTCTGGTCCAGCTGCTCGAGCACCTGATCTCGCGGCACCCGCGGCACGTGTGAGCAGCGCGAGCACGACCGCCTACGCCGAATGGGCGGTGCGGCCGTTCGCCGAGCCGACGGACTCCCGAATCTCTCCCGCGATCAAGGCCGGGGCCTCGAGCATCGGCACATGCCCGACCTCAGGCAGCGTCTTCGACCCGATCGCAGGGATTTTCGCCACGATTCGGCGACCGAACCGCGCCGCCGGGATCACGCGGTCGCGCCCGCAGAACAATATCGTCGCCGGAACGTCGATGCGCCGCATGGCTTCCACAGCTGTGGCCTCGGGGTCATTGGCGACGGTGTCGAAGCAGCGGCAATGCGCCGGGGCCTCGATCGTGAGGGCGGCCAGCTCTGGAGAAACCCGGCCGGGCCGGTGAGCGAACGAACGCAGGAGCGCACGACGC
This sequence comes from Nocardia sp. NPDC004123, assembly GCF_053603795.1. Classification (NCBI taxonomy): domain Bacteria; kingdom Bacillati; phylum Actinomycetota; class Actinomycetes; order Mycobacteriales; family Nocardiaceae; genus Nocardia; species Nocardia sp. NPDC004123. The sequence continues at coordinate 71,328 of NZ_JBSGGG010000040.1, read as the reverse complement.
GCCATATCCGGCACCGCTCGATGGGCCGCGTACCGCATGGCTGGTGCCACCCGGGAGAAACTGCGAAACTTCCGCCGAACCTCGTCGGCGGCAGCGCTATCAAAATGCCAGAGTCCGGCCGGTGCCACCGCGGTCACTGATCGTGCCCGGCCGCGCGCCGCGAGCTCCATCGCCAGCCAGCCCCCGAGCGAGTTCCCGGCGATGTGCGCGTCGGCCCATCCGGCAGCATCCATCTGACGTTCGAGGTAGTCGGTGAATCCCGCTATCGTCAACGGCAGATCGGGCTCCGGGCCTCCCCAGTGGCCGGGCAAGGTCGGCGCGAGTACATCGAAGCCGGCGCTCAGATCGTCGATGACGCCACCCCATGATTGCCAGTTGAGGGTGAATCCGTGAATCAGAAGCACGGGATCACCCGAGCCTCCCCGGTATGCTGCGGGAGGAACCGCAACCGAACGCTTCGTTGCGCCGCCCATTGTGCATCCTGTGGATCGGAGGCCCGGTCTCGGTTCAGACAAGGCCGACGCAATATCATATAACATAGATTCAAAAATGTGGACCAAATCCGGCAAACCGACACCACGGTGCGCTGTGTCACCGTAAAGTTCACCATCCGGCTGGCTTATAGTTGAACCGTGGCTAGAAAACCTAAGGTGCAGCAGAGCGCGGGCGACGACGATTCATCGGTGACCAAGTCGGTCAAGACCCGTCAGCGCATCCTGGACGCCGCTGCCCACGTACTGAGCGTGAAGGGCTACGCCGGGACACGGCTCAGCGATGTCGCCGAGTACGCCGAGCTGCAGGCTCCCGCGATCTACTACTACTTCCCCTCGCGTGAGGAACTCATCGAGGAGGTCATGTGGAGCGGGATTGCCGAGATGGTCAAGCATCTGCAAGACGTCCTCGAGAAGATCCCCAGTGAGGTCACGCCGATCGACCGCCTCATGATCGCCATCGACGCGCACCTGCGCCACGAACTCGAGTTGTCCGACTATGCGACGGCGGCTATCCGCAACAGCGGCCAAGTCCCCGAGCATCTGCGAGCCCGTCAACTCGCGGAGGAAGCCAACTACGGCACACTCTGGCGCAAGCTGATCAAAGACGCTGCCGCCGAGGGACAGATCCGAGGCGACCTGGACCTGCACGTCACGCAAATGCTCATCATGGGGTCACTGAACTGGGCGGCGGAGTGGTGGACACCCCGGCGAGGATCACTGGAGACCGTCGTCCGCACGGCCCAGTCGGTGATTCGCGCCGGGATCGCGACAGCCGATGCGGCCGAGGAAACTTCGACGCCACCCCGCCGCAGACGGGCGCCCCGGAAGACGACAGCCAAACCCACGGCCGAATCCGCCTGAGGCTGCGACGGTCAGCGCACGATCCGGAGCGCCTCCGTCGGGCACCCCTGCACAGCTTCCTCGACAGCGGCGAGCTCGTCGTCGGTGATGTCCTCCTCGAGCTGGACGAGTTCGCCGTTGTCATCGATCTCGAAGAACGCCGGAGCCAGCGACTCACAGATGCCCAGGCCTGTGCACTTGCTCCGATCGACGACGACCTTCATCATTGCCTCCTTTGATGCTATGTTTTGAATCGAAGATAAATTAGATTTCCTGCTCGGTCAATACGCGAGGAGCCGATGAGCACCACCTCTCCGAACAACGCCACCAGGGAGCGCATCCTCGCCGCGGCCGCGCACATTCTCAGCCGTCGAGGCGTCGCGGGAACCCGCCTCGCCGATATCGCCGCACACGCCGAGTTGCGCGCGCCCGCTGTCTACTACTACTTCCGATCACGCAATGAGCTGATCGCCGAGGTTATGCGGGAAGGACAGCGACGGGTCCGCGAACACGTCCATCACACGATCACCTCGGTGCCGCCGGGGACCCCGGTGATCGAGTTGATCGACGCCGCAGTGGAGGCACACCTGCGCATCGAACTGGAGTTGTCCGATTTCGCGTCCGCCGTGACACGCAACGCCGGCCAGCTCCCCCCCGAGATCATCGAGTCCCTCCGCCTGGAAAGCACTGCCTATCACGCAATTTGGCGCTCCCTACTGGAGCAGCTCGCTGCATCCGGCCGGCTGCGGCCCGGACTCGACATCGGGATCGCTCGCATGCTCGTCATCGGCGCCCTCAACTGGACCGTGGAATGGTGGAATCCCGACCACGGCTCGCTGGACAACCTGGTCGCCACCGCGCAGTCGATCGTCCGCAGCAGTGTGGCGGTCGACGGCGACACTCTCCCGCGACCGCATGCCCACCCCGGGGGCACCTCGTCGACACTGCGCAGAATTTAGTCTACATTAAATTAATCAACGTCACTTTCTAGGAGAGAAACCATGCCCGAGGCGTACATCATCGATGCCGTCCGCACCGCGGTAGGCAAGCGAGGCGGCGGCTTCGCTCAGTCGCACCCGGCGGACATGGCCGCGCACGTCATCAAGACGGTGGTCGGCCGCAATGAATTCGATCCCGCCGACATCGATGACGTGATCCTGGGCTGCCTGGACAACATCGGTGCGCAGGCGGGCGATATCGCACGCACCGCGGCGCTGGCCGCGGGCCTGCCGGAGTCGGTTCCCGGGGTCACCATCGACCGCCAGTGCGGTTCGGCCCAGCAGGCCGTGCATTTCGCCGCGCAGGCGGTGATGAGTGGAACCAGCGACCTCATCGTGGCCGGCGGCGTGCAGAAGATGAGCCAGTTCCCCATCCTGTCCGCGTTCCAGGCCGGCGAACCGTACGGTTCGACCGATCCCTGGACCGGCTGTGAGGGTTGGCAGGCCCGGTTCGGCGCACAGGAGATCTCACAGTTCCGCGGTGCCGAGATGATGGCCGAGCACTGGAACCTGAGCCGGGAGACCAACGAGGCCTGGGCCTTCCAGAGCCACCAGCGCGCGCTGCACGCGATCGAGGCGGGCCACTTCACCCGTGAGATCACCGAGTTCGCCGGCGTCTCGGTCGATGAGGGACCGCGTGCCGACACCTCGCTCGAGAAGATGGCTCAGCTCAAGACCCTGACCGAGGGTGGACGGCTCACCGCGGCAGTCGCCAGCCAGATCTCCGACGGTTCCGCGGCGCTGCTCATCGCTTCGGAAGCGGCGGTCGAGCGGTACGGCTTCAAGCCCCGCGCGCGCATTCACCACATGTCCGTGCGCGGCGCGGATCCGGTGATGATGCTCAGCGCGCCGATCCCTGCCACCCAGCACGCGCTCAAGCGGGCCGGGCTGTCCATCGACGACATCGACGCGGTCGAGATCAACGAGGCGTTCGCGCCGGTCGTGCTCGCTTGGCTGGCCGAGATCGGCGCGGACCCGGCCAAGGTCAACCCGAACGGCGGCGCGATCGCGCTCGGCCACCCGATCGGCGCGACGGGCGCTCGCCTGATGGTCTCGCTGCTGCACGAGCTCGAACGCACCGGCGGCCGCTACGGCCTGCAGACCATGTGCGAGGGCGGCGGCCAGGCCAACGTCACCATTATCGAAAGGCTCTGACATGCATCGGGGCCTGTACGAGCCCGATCACGAGGCGTACCGCGAGACGGTTCGCGCTTTCCTCGAACGAGAGGTCGTGCCCCACAAGGACAAGTGGGACGAGGACCACTGGATCGACCGCGAGGTCTACAGGAAAGCCGCGGCCGCCGGGCTGTACGGGCTCGAGATCGCCGAAGAATACGGCGGTTCGGGCGTGCACGACTATCGGTATCGGATGGTCGTGTGTGAAGAGGTGTCGCGCATCAACGCGCTCTCGTTCAACCTCACAGTCAGCTTGCAGGACGACCTGGTCCTGCACTACCTGCTCGATCTCACCAACGACGAACAGAAGGAGCGCTGGCTGCCAGGCTTCGCCGCGGGCGAGATCATCGGCGCCCTCGCCATGACCGAGCCCGGGGCCGGCAGCGATCTGCGGGGAATTCGCACGAGCGCGGTCCGCGACGGCGACCACTGGATCATCAACGGGCAGAAGACCTTCATCTCCAGTGGCATCATGGCCGATCTGGTGGTGGTCGCCGCCCGCACCGATCCCACGGCAGGTTCGCGCGGATTCAGCCTCTTCGTCGTCGAACGGGATACCCTCGGGTTCGAACGTGGACGCAAGCTCGACAAGATCGGGCTGCCCGGACAGGACACCGCGGAACTTTTCTTCGAGAATGCCCGTGTCCCGCAGGCGAACCTGCTCGGCGAGGAGGGAAACGGCCTGCAGTACCTGATGAGTCATCTCCCGCGCGAGCGCCTCGGCGTCACCGCCAAGGCGCTGGCGACCACGCGGGCAATCCTCGACCAGACCATCGAATACTGCAAACAGCGGAGGGCTTTCGGCCAGCCGATCTCCGACTTCCAGCACGTCCGGTTCGAACTGGCCGAGATGGAGACCGAGGTCGACCTCGCCGAGGCGTACACCGACAAATCGGTGCTCGCCTACAACGCGGGCGAACTCGATCCGATCGATGCGGCCAAGGGCAAGTGGTACGTCAGCGAGCTCCAGAAGCGCGTCGTCGACCGCTGTCTGCAACTACATGGCGGGTACGGCTACATGACCGAATACCCGGTCGCCAAGGCCTATATCGATACGCGGATCCAGACGATCTACGGCGGCACCACCGAGATCATGAAGGAAATCATCGGTCGGGCGATCGCCCGTTGAACCCACAACCGGCCACCGCCGACTCCGTTGGGTGAACAACACTGAGGGCCCCGGACCACACCAGGTCCGGGGCCGTCAGTGCACGCGGCGACCGGTCGTCCAGCGACCGCCTCGTCAATCCGATTCTGCGCGTTGCTGATTCACCATCCCAACACCGCGATCCGAGCTTCTCGACAATCCCGTAGGCCGTACGAACCGGAGGAGAACGCCGCTGCGCTCAACCGGCGACGCCGCGCTCGATCAGGTCGTCCACGTCCGGGATTCCCCACTCCGTCAGGACATCTCGAGTGTGCTGGCCCGGCGACGGCGGCGGATTCCCCAGCTCGGTCCGCGACAGCGAGAACCGCGGCGCGGGCGCGGATTGCACCGCACCGCCGTGGTCGACGATCGATCCGCGCGCCGCGATGTGCGGATGCGCCACGGCTTCGCGCAGACTGATGACCGGAGCGACGCAGGCGTCGGATCCCTCGAAGACCTCGCACCACTGCGCCATGGTCCGCGTCGCGAACGCCGCGGCGAGTTTGATCCAAATCGCCGGCCACGCGCGGCGATCGTGTTGCCGCGCAGGATCTTCGTCGATACCCAGCCGAGCGAGCAGCTCTGCGTAGAACTTGCTTTCGATCGCCCCGACCGCCATGTGGCGGCCGTCCGCGGTTTCGTAGGTGGTGTAGAACGGTGCGCCGCCGTCGAGCATGTTGGCTTCTCGCCGGTCGTTCCATGCTCCCGCGTTGAGGAAGGCGTGGATCCCGGTCAGCAAATGCGCGGCGCCGTCCACGATCGCGGCGTCGACGACCTGTCCCGCCCCGGTTCGCTCTGCCACGCGCAGCGCGGCCAGGACGCCCACCACGAGATACATTCCGCCGCCGCCGAAATCGCCGACGAGATTGAGCGGCACCCTGGGCCCGGTGTGCGCGTCGCCAATGGCGTGGAGCGCTCCGGTCACCGCGATGTAGTCGATATCGTGGCCCGCGCTCTGGGCGAGCGGGCCGGTCTGACCCCAACCCGTCATCCGGCCATAGATCAGGCGCGGATTCCGTTCCAGGCAGGCGTCCGGCCCGAGCCCCAGGCGCTCGGCGACGCCAGGTCGGTAGCCTTCGACGATCACATCCGCATGCTCGAGCAAATGCAGAACGACTTCGACGGCCTCCGGACGTTTGAGGTCCAGGATCAGCGATCGCTTGCCTCGATTGAGCAGATCCTCCTCCGGCTTGCCCGGAAACACGCCGGCGGCCGCGGGGCGATCGATTCGGACCACGTCGGCGCCGAGGTCCGCCAGCATCATGGTGGCGAACGGTCCCGGCCCCAGGCCGGCCAGTTCGACCACCCGCACCCCCGTCAACGGACCGGAATATGCGGTGGTACCGGCGGTTTCGACTGTCATACGTGTCTCCGATTCGTCTGCGCCCCAATGGATAACAGAACGCACCCTGCGAACCGGTCCTGAGCCGATGTCTGGTTCGCAGGGTGCGCGGCCTTGCTGCACCGAGGGGCGTACGAGGCGGCAAGGAGTTCTCGGACCCGGTCGGATTCGGCTCGTGCGGACCGGACAGCCGGCCCACACGAGCCGTGCGGGTAGACCCCGGGACAGGAATCGGGTAATCGAGCGAGAGGCTCATGTCCCGGGGCGCACCCTCCTCGCCGCCGCCGGGTAATTCGGCAGCAAGGAGCTTTCCTCACACCGGCTGTGTCAGAAGACCTTCCGCATGATTTTCATCGCGAGATCGGTGTAGGGCGGATACATGAGCCGAAGATCCGGCTTGAATGTCTTCTTCAGCACCGCCTTCCGATGACTCAGTGCCTCGAAACCCCAGCGGCCGTGATACGCGCCCATGCCGCTCGCGCCGACACCGCCGAACGGCAGTTGCGGCACCAGATAGTGCATCGCGATGTGGTTGATTACGGCTCCGCCGGAAGGGATTTCATCGACCAGCCGCTGTTGGACCGCCGACGACCCGCTGAAGAAGTACGCGGCCAACGGTTTCGACCTGCTGTTCACGAAAGTGATGGCATCATCGAGGCTTTCGTAGGACAGCACCGGCAGGATCGGCCCGAAAATCTCCTCCACCATCAGCGGTTCGTCCGGATCCGGATCGACGACCACCGTCGGCTCGATCGACAAGGACGACCGAGTCGTCCCACCGCCCGTGACGACCTTGCCGCGCGTCTGCTCGAGATAACCCGCGAGCCGATCGAACTGTCGCTCATTGACGATGCGCCGACCGTCGGCATGCCCGTCTCGCTCGAATTCACCGACCAGCTCGACGACCTTGTCCACCAGCTTGTCTTGGATCCGGTGATCGGCGAGCACATAGTCCGGCGCGATGCAGGTCTGCCCCGAGTTCATGAACTTGACCCAGGCCAGCCTGCGGGCAACGACCTCGAGGTCGGCGTCCGCCGTGACGATGACCGGGCTCTTACCGCCGAGTTCCAGTGTGACCGGAGTCAGAGTGGGAGCCGCGGCGGCCATGATCTTCTTACCGACCTCGGTGCCACCGGTGAATACCGCGTGGTCGAAGCCCTGGGCCAGCAACGCCTGGGTCACGGCGGCATCACCTTCGACCACCGCGACAGCGGTGCTGTCGAAGTACTTCGGCACCAGCCGGGCCAGCAGGGTGGAGGTCGCGGGCGCGAGCTCCGAGGGCTTGATGACGGCGCAGTTTCCTGCGGCGAGTGCCGCGATCAACGGCCCCAACGTCAGCACGACGGGGTAATTCCATGGCCCGATGATCAGGACGACGCCCAGCGGCTCGTACTGGATCCACGCCGAGCCCGGATACTGGATGAGCGACAGCGGCTGGCGCTGCCGTTTCATCCAGCCGCGCAGGTGCTTGATCGCGAAGACGGCTTCGCCTCGGGTGGAGGCGATATCGCCGAACCACGCCTCCTGCTTGCTCCGCCCGAGGTCCTCGGCGAGTGCCGCCGCGACCTCGTCCTCGCATTCATCGAGCAGCTTGACCAGGCTCCGCAGCTGCTCGAGTCGCCACTCCACGCTCCGGGTCCGCCCCGAGGCGAACCCGCGCCGCATCCGCTCGATCACGACGGTGATCTGTTCGGTGCTCATCAGTTCGGTGCTCATCGCAGTGTCGCCGGAAGATGCTTGACGGCGTGCACGAAATTGCCGACCAGGTAGGACGGCTCGCCGACCCTCAGATCCGGTGCGCGATGGAGCAACTGGTCGAAGATCTCACGCAGCTGGATCTTGGCGACGAAGTTGCCCATGCAGTAGTGCGGGCCACCGCCGCCGAAGCCGACGTGCGGGTTCGGCGACCGGGTGATGTCGAAGACGTGCGGGTCGGTGAAGACGGTCTCGTCCCGGTTGCCGGAGGAGAAGATCGTGGCGACCCACTCCCCCTTCTTGATCTCCTGCCCGCCGAGCACGGTGTCCTGGGTCGCGGTCCGGCGGAAGGTCATCACCGGTGTCACCCAGCGCACCAATTCCTCGGTGGCCGAACCGATTCGCCCGTCGAAGTCCTCGAGCAACAACGCCTTCTGCTCAGGGAAATCCTGCAGCGTCTTGATACCGAGGGAAATCGTGTTCCGCGTGGTGTCGTTGCCCGCGACCGACAGCAGCACGAAGAACGAGGCGATCTCGTCATCGGTCAGCCGCTGACCGTCGACCTCCGCCTGCACGAGGTTCGTCATCAAGTCCGAGGCCGGGTTCTTACGCCGCTCCTGCGCGAATTCCATTCCCATCATGAGCAATCCGACGAGAGAATCGTTGAGCAGCTCGACCGGCGCCCGACCGCCGGCGACATCCTCATCCGCCCAGGCGACCATCGCGTCGGCCATGTGCGCGGCCTCGTCCCGCTGCGACACCGGCAGTCCGAGCATCTCGTAGATGGTCCACATGGGCAGCCGCTTGGACACCTGGTGCACGAAGTCGAACTCGCTGTCACCGACCTCGAGCAGCTCGTCGACGATGGTTCGCGCCTGGTTCTTGATCTGATCGTGGATCTTGGCCACCTGCTTCGGCGTGAACGCCGAGCTGATCAGCTTGCGCAGCGCGGGGTGCCGGGGCGCGTCCATCGCCAGGAACGACGAGGCGGCCTCGAGGATGTCGGCCGGGACTTCCTCGAGCTGGATGCCCAGGCCGGAGCAGAAGACCTCGGGCTGCTTGCTGACCTCGGTGATCAGCCGATGGCTGGTCACCGCCCACACGCCCTCGTTCTCCGGGGGCATCAGCGCGCCCTCGATCGGGGGGTGCCAGCTGATCGGCCTTTCGGCGCGCAGCACGCGGAAGGTTTCATCGCGCTCAGCGGCGGTCTTCGACCAGAACGACAGGGGTGAGATGCTCAGCGGGTCGTAGGCCCGCGCAGTGGACTCGATTGCCGTAGTCATATCAGCACTTCCTTGCAATGCGATTGAGCGTCACTAGTTCTGGACCACGGACGCAGGCTTGTACAGCTTCTCCAGCTCGCGCTTGACGAGCTTCCCGGTTGCGGTGCGCGGCAGTGAGTCGACGAAGTCCACGCTCTTGGGGGCTTTGTAGCGCGCCACCCGATCCCGCACGTAATCGATGATCTCGGTGGCCATCTCACCGGTCCGCGCGACACCCGGGTGCAGCTGGACCACGGCCTTGACCTGCTGGCCCATCTCGGCGTCGGGAACACCGATCACGGCCACGTCGAAGATCGCCGGGTGCAGAGTGAGGACGTTCTCCACTTCCTGCGGATAGATGTTCACACCGCCGGAGATGATGACGAACGACTTCCGGTCGGTCAGGAAGAGGAACCCGTCCTCATCGACATACCCGAGGTCCCCCACGGCCGTCCAGGTCGGATGCTCCGGATGCTGTGCGGCGGCGGTCTTCTCGGGATCATTGTGGTAGGTGAACGGCAGCGTCTCACGCTCGAAGTACACCGTGCCGACCTCACCGGCCGGCAGCTCCTTGCCCTCGTCGTCACAGATGTGCACCGGTCCGAGAACACTGCGCCCCACCGATCCCGGCTTCCCCTCCCAGTCAGGGGTCGTGATCACAGTCAGACCATTACCCTCGGTGGAGCCGTAGTACTCGACGAGAATCGGCCCCCACCAATCGATCATCGCGCGCTTGACGTCCGGCGGGCACGGCGCGGCGGCATGGATGGCGAGGCGCAGACTCGAAATGTCGTGACCGTCGCGAACTTCGGCGGGAAGCTGCAGCAGGCGCACGAACATGGTCGGAACCACCTGGGTGACCGTCACCCGGTACTGCTCGATCGCCCGGAGCATCTCCTCGGCTCCGAACTTCTCCATCATCACCACGGTCCCGCCGAAGGACTGGACCGCGCCGCACCAGCGCAACGGCGCCGCGTGGTAGACCGGCGCCGGCGACAGGTAGACGTCGGACTCGTTGACGCCGAACAGCCTGCCGACCGCCATGGTCAGCGGGTCACCCGGCTGGTCCACCGTGATCGGCAACAGCGGCGGCTTGATGCCCTTGGGGCGTCCGGTCGTACCGGACGAATACAGCATGTCGGAACCGCGCGGCTGCTCCACCAGGCGCTCGCCCGCCTCGGCGAGCTCAGCGACGTAGGACCGGTAGCCCTCGACCTCGCCGCCGAAGGCCAGCCAGTGCTCGACCCGCGGAGCCAGATCCCGCACCCCGGCGGCCAGTTCGGCGACGCCAGCGGACGCGACCACCACCTTGGCGTCGCAGTCGTCGATGATGTACGCCGCTTCCGCCGACGTCAGATGCCAGTTGATCGCGGTCACATACAGGCCGGAACGCAATGCCGCCCAATAGATCTCGAAACATTCGGGCGCGTTGTCGGACACCAGCGCGATGACATCGCCCCGGCGCAGTCCGAAGTCGTGCAGCACCCGGGCGAACCGTGCCGAATTCTCGTCCAGCTCGCGATAGGTGATCGTCCGGCCGGAACCGGCCATGATCACCGCGGGTTTGTCCGGGGTGGACAGGGCGTGGACGCCTGGAAACATTGTGCGGTACCTCTCCGCTCGATCTTTGCGCTCTGCCTGCTCAGACCAGAAGGTCCGCGCGACCGTCCTGCTTCAGGCTTTCGATGTAGACCGGGTAGAGCTTGCTGCCCAGCGGAGCCAGCTTGAGCATGCTCGCGACATTCCCCCCGATCTTGATCTTGCCCTTCGCCATCGCGAGCGGCAGATTGACCTTTCCTTGCCAGTAGGCGTTGCCCGTGTCGGCGGTCATCCGCATGGTCGCCGTCGTCTTACCGAAATGCTCCTGCCCCAGCTCGACCGCACCCGCGGGTGCGTCGATGACCAGGAAGGTTTCCGGATCCGAGAACTCGAAGCCCAGAACGACACCCGTCGCCGCCAGCTTCGGGCCGATCTCCGGATCGGCGAACGCCGATTCGAAGATGCCGCCGATGTACTTGCGCACCTCGCCCGCGTCCTTGAAGGCCATGTCGGTTCCTCTCCCACAGGGGCAGCACCCCCGTGTTCAGAATATATCTTTGATTAAATTTCGGTCCGAGACTTCACCGCAAACCGTCTGATCAGGGTCCGGGCGAACGTCCGTTGAGTGAGTCCTGTGGTGTGCCTCACAAGCGATGCGAGTATCGTAAGCATAAGTCGACTTATGCACAAGACCCGGGGGAAACTTCGAGCCAACATCGGCCGACGTCCACCTGACACCGAAGACGGAGATCAATGGCCATCAAGCAGGACTACTTCGACACCGCGCTCGAGCTGCTGTCAGAGCAGGGTTACAGCGCACTGAAGCAGGCGACGTTGTGCAAGCGCCTGCGGGTGACGACCGGATCCTTCTATCACTACTTCGAGAACTGGCACGATTTCACCTCGCAGTTGCTCGAGCACTGGCAAGCGGAGCGGACGACGCAGCTGGTCGAAGCGGCGCAGCAACACGGAGATCCACTCGCCCAGCTGGACGCCCTGCTGCGGTTCGCGATCGATCTTCCCCATCGCGCCGAGGCGGCGATCCGGGTCTGGAGCAAGGTCGACCCCGAGGTCCGTTCGATTCAGGACGCCGTCGACAACCAGCGTCTGGAAGTGGTTGCGCATGCTGCCCGAGCGATTCTCGACAACGAGGAGGAAGCCCTCCACCATGCCCGCTGGGGCCTATACCTCCTGGCCGGCTATCAGGAGCTGGACTCCGGCGAGAACCCGGAGGCACTCGAATGGGTCCTGCGCCGGCTATTGCGAGAGCTCGGGGAGTTGTCAGCCAAAAAGCGCCACGTAGCGCCAATCTAGAACCGGGCGTTCATGATCGACGGCAGGGCCTCCGGCGAATACCTCCGACCGGAGGTGGACCAGGCGACCTCCGGTATCGACCGGGACAACCTCTTCGACGGTGATCACGCTGCGTAGTGTGTCGCCTTCGTGAACCGGCCCGACGTGGTCGCAACCGTGCCAGCCGACGACCGTCGCCAGATTCGGGAATGCCCGGGATGCCTGGGACAACGCGATGCCGATGGTGTGGCCACCGTAGACCAATCGACGACCACCAGCAGCCTCTGCGTCGTGGTGCACCCTGGCGATATTGAGGCTGATCCGGGCCAGTTGCGGAGCCGCGTCGACCACGTCACCACCGACCACCTCCACCCGCTGGCCGACCTCGGGAATCAGGCCGGGCGCGCCGCTCCCCGACAGTGCCGCGACGTCCCAATCCCCCACCGCCGCACACCAATTCAGATCCGCGTCCGCACCGATGCCGTCCAGGTCGTCGGCGCGGCCGGTATCACGATCCGCGCGCAGCGACAGCATGGCGCAGCGCCAGAAGTCCAGGACGTCCCGGCCGTGCTGATCGACGGTGCGAATGCGCAAGGCAACCAGTCCGGTCGAAGCCCGATCGGGACGACGGCGGTTCTGCCGCAGCCCTTCGACCGTCGTCGTGGTGGTCAAGGTGTCGCCCAGATGGGGCGTACGCCGGAAAACCAGCCCGCGGTAGAACAGGTTGGCCTTGACGTGATGGGTGACCACCGTGGACTGGCCGATGGCGATGTCCCACACCAGCGCCGGGTGCGCCAGACCGGCCCGACCGGTAACGGCCGCGGACAGGCCGTGGTCGAGCGGAAGCCGGAGACGATCACCGACTATCGACTGGTGTACGGCCGCAAGGCCATCGGTCAGGGTGACCGACGGCGCGCCGTCGAATACCTGACCGGGCTCGAGTTCTTCGAAGTACGGTCCTTCGGCGTTCACAGTGAAGCTCCGCTCTTGAGCAGTGTCCGGCGCGCGGCCACCGCGATCGCCTCGTCGATCATCTGACCATCGAGCTCCACCGCGCCACGACCACTGTCATGAGCAGCGGCCAGCGCATCCACCACTGCGCGCGCGTACCGCACCTGTTCGCTGGACGGCTCGAACGCGAGGTTCATCGCCTCGACCTGCCGAGGGTGAATCGCCCACTTGGCATCGAACCCGATCCGTGCAGCATGGCCGACGGCGGCCTCGAACGCGTCATCGACTCCCACACCGAGATACGGACCATCCACCGCATCCAAGCGGTTGGTGCGCGCGGCGGCAATCAGCCGGTCCTGCACCGCGATCCAGAGCGCGGGATCCAGGCCCGCCGCTCTGCCCAGCGATGCCGCGAGGTCCGCGTACCCGGTGATCAAGGTCGAGAGCCGCGATGTCGCCGCGGCGATCTGCTCGATCCGGCTCAGTCCGTCGGCGGTTTCGATGAGCGCTTCCACCGCGATCCGTTCGGCCCGGCCGACATCGGCTTCGACGCCGTCGAGCAGACGATCGGCGAACTCGAGATCCCCCGCCGATTCGACCTTCGGCAGCACGATGGAGCTCGCCGGCACGCCCAGCCGGACCACCGCGTCGATATCCAGATGGCACCAGCGTGTTCGAGGCGCGTTCACCCGCACCGCGATCGACGGCAGCTCATCGGCGACCTCGCCCCAGGCAATGCCGCCCAGCAACGCCCGCGCGCGGTCCTTGCCCGCGGGCGGCACCGCATCCTCGAGATCGATGACCACCTGATCCGCTCCAGCGGTCAGCGCCTTGCGGATCTTGCGCTCGTCGCCACCCGGCACGCAGAGGACCGACCTCCGCCGTGGACGTCCCGTCATCAAGCAACCACCTTTCACGGTTTTTAATCTATGTTAAAGTATATCGATAGTTATCCGAGCCCAACGAGGAGTCAACGGTGAGCGAGCTGTCCGCCGAGGAACAGCAGGTAGTGGCGACGGTGCGCGAATGGGTCGACCGCGAGGTCCGGCCCGTCGCTCGCGACCTCGAGCACGCCAACGAGTACCCGGAAAAACTGATCGAGCAGATGAAACAGCTCGGTATCTATGGCCTGGCCATCCCGGAGCCCTACGGCGAAGCACCAGTCTCGATGCCGTGCTACGTGGGTGTGACCGAGGAGCTCGCCCGCGGCTGGATGAGCCTGGCCGGCGCGATGGGCGGCCACACGGTCGTCTCCAAGCTGATCCTCACCTTCGGCACCGAGGAACAGAAGCAGCGCTATCTGCCCAGGATGGCCACCGGCGAGATCCGGGCGACCATGGCCCTCACCGAGCCCGGCGGCGGCTCCGACCTGCAGGCCATGACCACCGTCGCCAAGCGAGACGCCGACGGCTACACCATCAACGGCGCGAAGACCTGGATCAGCAACGCCCGCAGATCGCAGTTGATCGCACTGCTGTGCAAGACGGATCCGGCCGCCGAACCCCGCCACCGCGGCATCAGCATCCTGCTCGTGGAACACGGCCCCGGCCTGACGGTTTCTCGCGATCTCCCCAAGCTCGGGTACAAGGGTGTCGAGAGTTGCGAACTGCTCTTCGATGGCTACCGCGCGCCCGCGGACGCGGTGCTCGGCGGGGCCGAGGGCAAGGGCTTCTCACAGATGATGAAGGGCTTGGAAACCGGTCGCATCCAGGTGGCCTCGCGCGCCCTGGGCGTCGCCCAGGCCGCTTTCGACGACGCCTTCGCCTACGCCCAGCAGCGTGAGAGCTTCGGTGTGCCGATCTGGCAGCACCAGGCCATCGGCACCTACCTGGCCGAGATGGCCACCAAGCTCACCGCCGCGCGGCAGCTGGTCCTGCACGCCGCACGCAAGTTCGACGCGGGCGAGCGCTGCGACATGGAAGCCGGCATGGCCAAGTACTACGCCTCCGAAGTCGCCATGGAGATCGCGCTCAACGCGGTGCGCATCCACGGCGGCTACGGTTATTCGACCGAGTACGACGTCGAACGGTATTTCCGCGACGCCCCCCTCATGATCGTGGGCGAGGGCACGAATGAGATCCAGCGCAATGTCATTACGTCGCAACTCATTGCCCGCGGCGGCCTCTCTCGCTGAGGCCGCCGCGTGAACCGGAACGGCCGGTGCTTGCGATCCTGATCGCAACCACCGGCCGTTCTCGTTGCGGTTCACCCGGGTCGACTACGCCGAAGTCTCGTGTGGCGCAACAGACTCGGGTAACTGATCAATGCCGAGCGCGGCTTCGATCTCTTCCAGAGCCTCGCCGGTATACACCGCCAGCCGCTGCACGTGCGGTACGGACCTGCGGCATGCGGTGAAACTGATGACGGCCTTGCCGGCGTAACTCGACATCGTCACATTCAGCGCTTGGCCGTGAAAGAGCACCGACGGACCGTAGATTTCTTCCACCCGGGCGCCGTTGAAGTACAGCGGCTCGACAGGTCCGGGCACATTCGAGATGACCAGGTTGGCGGGCGGGCGGCCGATCCCGCCGAGGCCGGCGATCAGCAGCGCCATCTGCGGCCCCATCAGCAGCAGCGTGAACGGTGTGACCGCGGACGGCGGCAGCGTCTGATGGAAACCCTTGGCGGCGATGGTGGATCGATGCACCGCCTGCAGGCGGACGACCGGATCGCTGATGTCGGTGCGCAACCGAGCGAAAATGAAGGCCAGTGCGTTCCCCGTTGTCGCCGCATTCAGCTCGCGCACGTTCACCGGAATCTGGCCGACGATCGGACCGTCTGGCACCGCATCCAATTCCCACAGGTATCGTTGCAACGCGCCGCCGAACGCCGTCAAGAAGACATCGTTCACGGTGACATTCGCGGTCTTCGCGACACGCTTGAAGCGCGCCAGATCGTAATGCTGCGTGGCGAATCTGCGCTGATCGCAGATTCGATGATTGAACAGTGCCGTTGCCGCTTGAAACGGTCGAGTCAGATCGCCGGTGCGATCCGCGCGGACGGCGAGCGCCATATCAACCAATGCCCGCCCCGCCACCGCAACGGAACCAATTGCGCGACAGAATCTTTCGAAAGCACCGAACCTGCCCCACGCCGAGACCGTGCTCGCAGCGGTTTGAGTGGCGATGGGCCGCCGTGAGGGACCATTACCTCGGATACCCGCACTCCACGGCGGCAACAAGTCATGAGCGTCAGGGTCGGTCGAGAAGATCCGGCCTATGAGCCGGGCGGTCGCGACACCGTCCAACTGCCCATGGTGGAACTTGAGGTAGATCGCGAAGCGGCCGTGTTCGAGCCCTTCGATGACATGGCATTCCCACAGCGGCCGACGGCGGTCCAACGGAAGCGAATGCAGATGGGAGACGAGTACTCCCAGTTCCCGTTGACCGCCCGGAGCGGGCAATGCGATGTGCCGCAGGTGGTAGTCCAGGTCGATATCCTGGTCAGGAACCGCTTCCCAGCACGGGATCGGCCTCCTGCGCAGCACGGTATTGAATGGTGGGGCGAAGGTCTCACTCGCGCGCCACTGCGCGACCAGGTCTCGCACATAGGTGGCCGGCGTCCCCGCCGGCGGCGAAAGGATGATCAGCGGACCGAAATGCGCAGGCGCATCACCCCTTTCCACGAAGAACCATGCGGCATCAAAAAGGTTCAGGAAGGTTTTCGTCATCTACCTGTTCTCACTCGACTGGAACGGATGGATGGCGTTCGTCATTGAATGCCCTTGCTGTGAAACCGTGGAACCGACCCCCGATCCCCAGCAGAATCTAATGTACTTTAAAATCTTGACTGCAATGCGGCGGTCGGGCGACATGTGGCGCTCTACACAGCAGACCTGCCGATCAGGAAGCACCCGCGTGCGGGTACGCACGAAAAAGGGGCGGCCCCAACGGGACCGCCCCTTTTCAACGCGGATCAATCGCAGCCGCGCTCAGCTCCGCGAACGGCGCGCCGGGGAAGATTTCGGAGACTCCGGAGCACCGCTGATCCGCGCGTCATAGCCACTTCGCGCGGACTTGTCAAAGGCCAGGAACGTGGTGTCCGCATCGAGCAGGTGGTTCATGAAGTCCCTGAGCTTGCGGCCGAAGACCGGCTGCAGGCGAGCGATCGGTCCGAGGATCCCCGGCAGGTAGACATCCGCCTTTCGCGCCGCGATCGCTCCGACGATGCCTTCGGCAACCTCCTCGGGCTCGAGGTTGCGAACGAACTTCGTCCCCCGGGTACCCGCGATCAGCTCCGTGTTGGTGAAAGACGGCAGCACACAGGTGAACGACACGCCGGACTTCGCGAATTCGACCCGCGCGGTCTCGGTCATCGAGATCACCGCCGCCTTGCTGGCGCCGTAACTCAGACCTCCCGGAATCGGAGCGGTGCCCGCCATAGACGACACATTGACGATATGGCCCGAGCCGCGAGAGATCATGCCCGGCAGCGCTGCCCGCATCCCGATCATGGGGCCAGCCACGTTGATGTCCAGCACTCGCTTGGACAGCGATGTCGACTCTTCGAGGAAGGGGCCGATCGGCATGATGCCGGCGTTGTTGATCAAGACATCGAGCGAGCCGAAGCGTTCCTCGGCTTTAGCGAGAAAGGCGACGAACGACTGCTCGTCGGTGATGTCGACCCGTATGGCTTCGACGTCCGACCCGATCTCGGCGGCGGCCTTCGCGACAGCGTCACCGTCGATGTCACCGATGACCACCTTGGCGCCACGACGGTGCAGCGCCTTCGCAGTCGCCAAGCCGATGCCGCGCGCCGCGCCCGTGATGGCGACGACGCGACCTTCGATTCGACGAGTCAGTTGCGATTCGTTCATTCCCTACCTACCTCATTGGAGGTCGTGATCGACCAGCTGTGACAGTCATTATATTGGAATATAAATTAAATTCTAGCCCCGATTGATCGGAACCGATCAGGCATACCGCCACAGGTCGCGGCAGGGCAACGGCCGCAGCCCTCGACGCACCCTTCGGTCCACCAGCACGCGATAGCCGCGCGCGATCACCGCCGCGGCAAAGTGGCTGGCCTCCGCGGCCGTGGCCGCATACTCGAGCCGCATCTCCCCCGATGCACAGTCGAATCGGACCTCGACCCGGAAGAGCTGCCGGCCCACGAGTGTCACCGTCGACACCCGGTTTCCGCTGCGCATCCCGCCGACCTCCAGCCCTGCCTGATATGCCCGCGCTCAGGCCGCGCGGCACCTGTCAAAGGTCATGAGCTGGGAACTGGAGCGGCGACACGGGCCGCGGCGAAGGCGAGGGCCTCCTCCCAGCTCGCCTTCTTCATGAGCAGGCCACGGTATTTCATAATGACGTTCTGACCGTTCAGGGTGAGCGCTCCTGCGAGCCTGTCACCTTCGCGGTACAGCGCGACCCAGCGCTCATCGGCGTCGGGGTCACCCGCCACGACCTTGATCTCGTCGGCGGTCGGCACGCCAACGAACTGGATCCGGCTGTCGTACCAGTCGGACCAGAAGTACGGCACGGTCTGATAGGGCTTGGCGGATTCGGGGGCCAAAGCATTGCGCGCTGCGAGGGCACCCTGCTCGGCGGCGCTCGTCCAGTGTTCGAGCCGCATCAGGCGATCGAAGAGCGGGTTGTGCCACCGCGCGATGTCGCCCGCGGCATACACCCCGTCGACACCGGTCCACAGCGTCTCGTCGCAGACCACGCCGTTGTCCAGGCGCAATCCGGAACCCTCCAGCCAGCCTGTCGCCGGAATAGCGCCGATGCCCACGACGACGAGATCCGCTTCGATCGCCGTGCCGTCACTGAGCCGCACGCGCTCGACGCGGCCCTCGCCTTCCAGACCCGTCACACCGATACCGCAGCGCAGCGGGGTGCCGTTCCGCTCGTGCAGGGCCGCACACGCCTCGCCCATGCGTTCGCCCACCGCCCGGACCAGCGGGGTCGGCAGCGCTTCGAGAATTGTGACGTCCAGACCGCGCTTGCGCGCACCGGCAGCCACCTCCGAACCGATGAATCCCGCACCGACGACGACCGTGCGCGCACCGGCATCAAGGGCCTGCCGGATCGCGATCGCGTCATCGAGGGTCCGCAGCGCATGGACGCCGCTCAAGCCCTCCGCGCCGGGCAGCATCCGCGCATCGGCACCGGTCGCGATCACGAGCGCATCGTAGGAGATGGCGCGATAGCCGATCAGGACCCGCTTACCTTCGGTATCCAAACCCGTTGCCGGCGTACCGAGTACGAGCTCGACGCCGAGTTCGCCGCGCAGGACAGCTTCGTCGCGGAAGATGGTCGACGCGGGCCCCTCACCATCGGGCAGTTGCTCCAAGTACGCCTTCGACAGCGGCGGACGGTCGTAAGGCAGATGCGCTTCGGCCCCGATGAGAGTGATGCCACCCTCGAAACCCGCTTTGCGGGCGGCTTCCACCGCCCGCAGCCCGGCGAGGGACGCTCCGACTACGACGAGGTTTTCCTGGGACACTCGGTCACCTTCCCGCTCGATACAACTTTAATCGAGATTAAATTAGATTATGAGTACCCGTCAACAGGTGGGTCACCGCCCGAGGCCCCGGGTCGGCGGCTGCCACCCGATTGCCCACGGTCGTATCCTTGATCCACGAACGAAGACCGTGTCAAGGACGATTCATGAGCACCGTCGACGATCCGGCGAGCACCCAGCGGCGCCCGGCACTCGGAATCGAAGCGGAACTGGACGCCGAAGGGTTCGAAGGCGCCGAGTTGATCGGTCGTGGCGGATTCGGCTCCGTGTATCGCTGTCTGGAGCGGGCACTGGACCGGCAGGTTGCCATCAAGGTGCTCCGAGTCGGCCCGCGCCCGGGCGATATCGACCGATTCCTGCGCGAACAGCGCACTCTCGGCAAGCTGTCCGGGCATCCCAATATCGTCACGGTCCTGCATGCCGACGTCACCGCGACCGGTCGGCCGTTTCTCGTGATGCCGTACCACTCACGCGGATCACTGGCCGAGATTCTCCGAACTCGCGGACCGCTCCCCCTCGCGGACGGACTCCGACTGGGCGTCAAGCTCTCGGGCGCACTGGAGACGGCACACCGCAATGGGATACTGCACCGCGACGTCAAGCCCGGAAACGTCCTCGTCACCGACTACGGGGAACCTCAGCTGTGCGACTTCGGCATCGCCCACGTCACCGGCGGATTCGAAACCGGCACCGGCGAAGTGACCGGCTCCCCGGCCTTCACCGCCCCGGAAGTGTTGTCGGGGCGAACATCGACGGCGCAATCCGACATCTACAGTCTGGGTGCCACCCTGTTCACCGCCCTCACCTGCCACGCGGCCTTCGAACGACTCGAGGGCGAAGACCTGGTGACGCAGTTCGTGCGGATCGGACGGGAAGGTCCGCCGAGGGCACCCGAGATTCCGGACGAGGCGGCCGCGCTCATCTCCACGGCGATGGCCCCGCGTCCCGAGGACAGGCCGAGCTCGGCGCGTGAGTTCGGTGAGTCCCTGCGAGAGCTTCAGCGCCGCTACGGATTACCGGTCGACGACATGGGCCTGCCCGAGAGCGGCAATGGCTCGGCGCTGCCGTCGATCGCCACCGCCACCCTGGATTCGGTGTCGCGCCGGTATCACCGCAGCATCTCGTTCCCGACGCCCGCGACCCGGTTCCGCCCACCACACCCCCCTGACATCCTGGTGCGCCGGCCACGCCTGGTCGAACTCGCCGAGCTGCACGCCCGTAAGCGGCTGACCCTCATCCACGCTGCGGCCGGCTTCGGAAAGAGTAGTGTCGCAACACAATTGGCGGAACAACTGCATCATGACGGAGTTCGGGTCGCGTGGTTGGCGGCCGACGTGGACGACGACAATCCCGTCATCTTCTGCGCACATCTGCTCGAGGCGCTGGGCCGGGCCGACCCAGGACTGGGGGCCGAACTGCGGCTTGTCCTCGAAGAAGCCGGTACGGGCGCGGAGCGGTTCGTGCTCGGCGCCCTGATCAATGAGATCCACGAGCGGAAGCGGCAGCTGGCCATCGTCGTCGAGGACTGGCATCTGGTGACCAGCGACACGACCCGCTCGGCATTGCGGTTCCTGCTCGACAAGGGCTGCCACCACCTGCAATGGATCATGACGAGCCGCACCAGGTCCGGACTTCCGCTCGGCACCCTGCGCGTGCGTGGTGAGCTGGTCGAAATCGACTCCGCCGCACTGCGTTTCAGGGACGAGGAGGCACACGCGCTCCTGCTGCACTACGACGACGTGGAGATCGGTTCCGAGGACGCGGCGCGCATCTCGGCCGCCACCGAAGGCTGGGTCGCCGGCCTACAGCTCGCCGGGCTGTCCCTGCGTCACGGCACCACTCCCGACACGCTGCTCACCGAACTCTCCGGCCGCCATCACGCCATCGGCGAGTTCCTCACCGAGAACGTTCTCGACGCGCTCGATCCGCGACTCGTGGAGTTCATGACGGCCACCTCGATCACCCGGCGCATATGCGCCGGTCTCGCGAATGCGCTGACCGGCGGCGACCGGGGCCAGGCGCTGCTCGAAGACGTCGAGGAACGCGACCTGTTCCTGCGGCGGCTGGACGAGGACGGCCGGTGGTTCAAGTACTACCGCCTGTACGCCGACTTTCTGCAGCGACGGCTGGAACGTGATCAGCCCCAGCGTATTCCGGTCCTGCACCGAGCGGCCGCCGGCTGGTTCGCCGAACATGAGATGGTCAGCGACGCCGTGACCCACGCCCTCGGCGCCGGAGATGATCAGTGGGCCGCCGAACTGGTCGAGAACGCCGGAATCGCACTGCTCGAGCAGGGGCAGATGGCACGTTTGCTCGCACTCGCCGACGAGGTCCCCACCGAAGCTGCCGCCACGCGCCCGCGCCTACAGCTCGTGATCGCCCTCGCCAACCTCACCCTGCGCAAAGCGGCGGCCGCGCGCGCTGCCCTGGATCGCCTCTACGCCATCGTGGATGCCCCGGGGTACGACCCGGCCGTGGCCACGAACCTGCGGGCGCACGGCGGGTTGATCGAAGCGATCGCGTCGGTGCTCGCCGATCACACCGAGGGGGTCGCCGAACTGATCGCTCCCGTCCTGACACATCCAGAAGCCTTCGAGCCATGGTATCCGGCCGGAGCCGCGGTCGCCGCGTCGTTCCTTGCGCTCACCCGCTCGGACTACGCGGCGGCCCGAGCCTGCCGAGAGCGCGCCTCCGGATACCTCGAGAACGCGAGCGGACCGTTCACCGAAACCTACGCATACTGTCTGAGCGGCATCGCGGCGCATGAACAGCTGGACCTCGACGCCGCCGACTACTACCTGCGCAAGGCATGCCAGGTCGCGATGCGCGGACGTTCGACCCCGGGCATGGCAGCGCGGCTGGCCGGAGCGCTGCTCGGCAACCTGCTGTACGAGCGCGATGAACTCGACGAGGCCGAAAGGCTCCTCGATGAGGCCTTCGAACCCGAGCCGACGGCAGGGGCGGTCGACTTCATGATCGCCATCCACGTCACCGGAGCGAAAGTCAAAGCGGCGCGGCACAACCGGGCCGCGGCCGAAGCGCGACTCGATACCGGGTCGCGGCTGGCCGACGAACAATCGTTCCCGCGGCTGGCGGCCGCCATCGCGAGTGAGCGAATCCGCTTGGGGCTGCAGGACACCGCCGCTACGACTGTCTCGGCACCGGTGGACGGGGAAAAGTCCGGAACAGCCGAGCTCACCCGTGACATCGTCCGCGCCAATACAATCCGGCGGGCCCTCATCGCGCCCGATACCGAAGCGCCGCCTGTCACCGAGGCCAGATCCCTGGTCGAATCGCTGGCCGAACGCGGCCGGCAGCACGCGCTGATCACCGCGGAAGTCCTGCTCGCCAAATGCCTATGGGCGGCCGGGCAGCACGACTCGGCCCAACAATTGCTGTCCCGCACCGCAACTCGTTGCACCGAGCTCGGAATCACGCGGTTGATTCGAGACGAGGACGTGTCGCCGATACTCTCGGCAATCCAGTCCGCGCCGCATTGATCCCCTGACGAACTCGCACGATGGGCGGTGGTCAGCCCGCCAAGCCGATAGTGGCGACAAAGTCGGGCCCATGGGCACTCGACCAGGTCTGCACCTCGCGTTCGAGGCCCGCAGAGCATGAGCGGCCTGCCCTAGACTCTCCTGGTGACGAAGGTATCGAATCGAAATTCGGAAGATGCGTCTGCAGCCGCGGTAGCCAGCGGCAAGGGACGTCGGCGCCGCACCGACGTGCTGAACGCTTTGACCGAATTGCTGCAGTCACATCGCCTGGCCGATATCGAGGTGCAGGACATCGCGCGCCAGACGGGTATCAGCCGTTCCAACTTCTACTTCTATTTCCCGACGAAGGGCGCGGCGGTGGCTGCGCTCATCGCGGATATCCAGCACAACCTGCGAGCGGTCGCGGTGGACTGGTACAGCCGCGACGACCTGCCCGACGACGAGCGGATTCACCGTGGCATGCACGCCACGGTCGAGTACTGGCGCGCTCACGCGCGACTGATCGCGGCGATGTTCGAGGCGGTGCGGGAGGACCTCGAGGTTCGCCGGGTCTGGCAGGAGACGATCGACGAGCTCACCGCCGGTGCGAGCGAACGGATCGCCCGCGACGACAACATGTATCAGGGCTTCCAGCCCGCAGCTCTCGCCGCCGTGCTGGTCGACATGACAGCACGGGCGATGGAACGCGACGTCGCCTCCATCGTCGAGTCCGGCCGGCCCCTTCCCGAGATCGAAGCAGCCCTGGTTCACGTATGGCTGTCCAGCACCACGCATCCTCGAGAAAATTCGACGCGCGTCTAATTTTTTCTATACAAGAGTAAAAACTGACGCTACGCTTCGTGTGACCCCCAACACGAACGCGAGGTTTCCCGATGCGCGCCACACTCTCTGCGACCAAAGACATACTCCTCGGCCTCTCCCCATGGGTACCCAGCCAGTCCGGCTACGGACTCGATTCGCTGACGCCCCTGGAGCTGACAGCCGCGCTGGCAAACGGCACACCCGGGGCGAAGATCGAATCCCTGCGGGTCGAGATCGACTCGCGCGGTACAACCGACCGGGCCCGATTGCACCTGACCTGGAACGAAGCCGGCCGCCACGCCGGGTTGCCTGCATCCGCATTCGCGAAGGGCACCTCGACCAAGCTGGTCTCGCGGATCATCGTCTCCGGATTCGGCTGCCACACTTACGAATCGCGCTTCTTCACCCAGATTCAGCCGAGCCTGTCGGACCTGACCATCGCGCCGTTCGTCAGCCGCGCCGGAGTCGGCGGGCGCTACGTGATCGCCTTCGAGGACCTCGCCCTGCGCGGCGATGTCACCTTCTACAACGCCGACGACGAGGCGACCAAGGAGCATGCCGAAGGCGTCATCGACCTGCTCGCCACCCTGCACGGCCGCTTCTGGCGATCCCCGCGGTTCCAGACCGACCTCGCCTGGCTCGAAACCTATTCCCGCAGGCCGGGTTACCCGTTCATGCAGCGTTTCTTCAGTTGGAGCGAGAACCGGTTCATGAAGCAGGACCGCGTTGTGCCCGATCCCGTCCGGCGCCTCACCAAGAACTACGTGCAGAACCAGCCGGCGCTCGTGAAGGTCTGGGAATCGATGCCGCAGACCCTCTGCCACGGCGATTGCCACCTCGGCAACACCTTCGCCAACCCCGATGGCACCGCCGGCATCTACGACTGGCAGGTCTTCCACAAGATGAACGGCCTGCGCGACTTCGCGTACTTCATGATGCACTCCATCCCGACCGAACTGCGCCGCGCGGAGGAGCACAACCTGCTCCGGCGCTATCTCCAGGGCCTGGCCGAGGCGGGCGCGGGCAGTGAGGCACCGAGTTTCGACGAGGCCTTCGACACCTACCGTCTCCTCACCGTCGACGGCTGGATCGCCATCGTCTTCACCCTGGCGGCCGGCGGCATGCAGCCTGACGACCGCATGGAGGTCACCGCGAAGCGCGCCATCAACACCCTCCTGGACCTCGATGTCGAGCGGGCCCTCGCGGCCGCCCTGTAACAGCTCACTTCACTGTCGGACTACCCGGGTTCAGGCGGGTAGACCACTCGCAGCCACCGTCCGGAGTACGGGTTGACGCCTTCCAATAACTTAATCTAACTTTGATTTAAGTCACATTGGTAGGGATGCAGACGAGAAGAATCCATCTGTGAGCTGCCCCAAGGCCAACCCCTCGCCTTCAGGAGGCCCCATGCTCACCGATACGAAGAAACGCATCCTCAACGCGTGTTCGATGACCGGACTGGTGACCCTGCTGGTCAGCCTGCTCGGTTGGCTGATCGCCGGCGTGCTCCCACTGCCACTCGGGCCGTCGCACAGCACCCAACGCGTAGTCGACTTCTACTCCGACGGTGGCACTGTGCGAATGACCGGTTTCGTGATCGCCCAGCTCGGAATCGCATTCACGATTCCGCTGGTCACCGTGATCACGATCCATCTGCTCCGGGTGGAGGGCCGAATTCCCATTCTGGCGTTCGTGCAGATGGTCGCGGGCACGGTGGCGGCGATGCTGCTCATTCTCCCGATGATGCTGTTCGCGATCATCGCGTTCCGCCCCGATGCCCTCGAACCGTCGACGATCCGCTTCCTGAACGATATGGCCTGGCTGCTGTTTCTCACACCGATCGTGCCGTTCATGATTCAGAACATCTCCATCGGTGTCTGCGTACTCACCAACCAGCAGACGGTCTTCCCCCGGTGGGTCGGCTACGCCAACTTCTGGATCGCGCTCTCGTTCGTCCCGGATGTTCTGGCCTACTTCTTCTTCTCGGGCCCACTCGCTTGGAACGGTGTCCTGATCTTCTGGCTGGCTCTGACGACATACGCCATCTTCCTTGTGATGATGTCGGTGATGACGATGCGCGCCAACCGCCAACTGGCTGCTCCTTCGGCGGCCCCAGTTCCCGATACGGCACAGGTATGACATTCCCCCAGACTCCCCGGACCGGCCATTGGTCCAGGCTTCCCGATCCCTGGCTGCGCGCGTTCGCAATCCGCTGCGCGCTACTGACGTCGTTGCTGTCGGTCGGCACCCGATCGGACCCGGTGCCGGAATTCGATCTGGCGCAATAGGAGTCCTTGGTCGTTCACAGTGCAACGTGTCGACTGGGACCGCGTCGGCTGATTCCGCGGCTGCCGCAACCGACACGAGGAGGACTTCCATGACGACACCTCACCCGACCGACACGGGATTCGCTGCATCGTACTCACACGCATGGACCGCGGATCCCGAAAGCCTGCTGCAGTTCTTCGCTCTGGACGGGACTTACACCGACGTCGCGATGGACGCGACGTATGAGGGGCGTGAGGGCATCGGCAAGTTCCACCGATACATGCTCGAGTTCGCACCCGACTCGGCAATAGTGTTCGGTGACACCTATGCTGCCGAGGGCCATCTCTACTCCGAATGGGTTTGGAGCGGAACGTTTTCCGGTCCCCTGCGTCTCCGCTCTGGCAAGCTGATCGATGCCGCCGGACCCCGTTTCAGCGTCCCCGG
Source organism: Nocardia sp. NPDC004123 (assembly GCF_053603795.1). Classification (NCBI taxonomy): domain Bacteria; kingdom Bacillati; phylum Actinomycetota; class Actinomycetes; order Mycobacteriales; family Nocardiaceae; genus Nocardia; species Nocardia sp. NPDC004123. The sequence goes on along the minus strand of NZ_JBSGGG010000040.1, from coordinate 45,110 downwards.
CATCGCCGCATGCACCTATTAACCCCGCTAGGTCACCGGGGGCGGCTGGATGAACACGACCGAGTCCGGAACCGCACCGACGCGCGGCGGTGTCCGCTGCTCGGGCTCCTGAGCATCGGTTTCGGAATCGGCGCCGGAGCCCGGCTCGTTCTCGTCGATGGCTGGATCGTCACCCATCAGAACCACCTTCGTTGATCAGGTCCCTTCCACCGCAACAAGTATCGCAATTCGGCTCAGACAGCGGAGGGTGCTTCGAACAACCTGTTATCGGCGATGACGTGTCGTCGGGTGTGACTCAATGCAAGCGCGGTCGACGCCAGATCTCCAGGGGTAGGTCAAATTGTGTTGGTGCGATGCTGGACCGGTGGGCGGCTTGGCGGCTCTACCGAGGTACGAGTGATACAGGTCCCGTTCGCCGGAAAATAGGTATGCACCGGGGTCATTCGACCGTCGCTGAAACAACCCCAACTGACGATGCTGAAACGAAGTCCATCAGCACCGTTCGGCGGAGGATCCCATGTCAGCACCCGATCCGCAGCAGGCAGACAGCATCGGAAACGACCGCGCCCAGCATGTGGAAGACACATTGATGATCCGGCGTTGTGCCGAGTGCGACAGAGTTTTTGCGCCGCTGGCTACGTGCTGCTCGTTGTGCGCGTCCGAGGACCTGGAGTGGGTGCCCTCGTCGGGTGCCGGTGCGATTCTGTCGTGGCGGGTGGTGGATCGTGCTGGTGCGCGAGGTGAGTTGACTTCGTTGACGATTGCCATTGTCGAACTCGACGAGGGTCCATGGGTCTACACGTCCATCGAGGGGAACGTTCCGCTGCTCCCGAGTGGGCCGGTACGCGTGCATTTTCAGCCGGGTCCCTGGCACGACAGCTTTCCGGTCTTCGCGGTGTGTGCCGATCCGCGGCACTTGGGGTGCCGGCGTGTGCCCCCGATCCCTGCCCGGGGCTGATCGGAGCACCAGATCGCTGGTCGTATTACTCGATGCCCCGGTCGAGCGGACGAGCGATTGGTCGCCCAGCGTCGGTGCGCAGTCGGAAGGACCACCTGATCCGCGACCGCTGTGAGAGGTCAGAAGACCGCGACCACACAGGCGCCGATGAATACGACCTGCACCAGGGTGCGTACCGGCAACGGCATGGTGTGGATGCCCTCGCCGGTACGTGCGGCACGGATATTGGCAGGGAACATCACGACCAGGAGCACCGCCAGGGAGATCGCGGCCGCCGGTGCGAAAAACGGAATCAAAAGACCAGTGGCGCTGGCGATTTCGAGTACGCCGCTCCCGCCCACCATTTCGGCAACCGCCAGGGCTTGTTCACCGAACTGGCCATCGAGGGCTACGGCTTGCTCGAGCAGGAACTGCACTCCGCCGCAAGCGATTTCGGGGAGATGGCCGTCGCCTACATCCGCTTCGCCCGCCGCTACCCCGGTCATTTCGATATCATGTTCCGCCGCGACCTTCTCGATACGGACGACGAGCGTCTGATCGCGGCCAATGAAGGGTCCGGTCGCGAATTGCGCACCGGCGTCGACGAATTGGATGGTCCGGTGGCCGACCAGAAGGCGGCGCAGCTGGCCGCATGGTCCCTGGTTCACGGCTTCGCCGCTCTATGGCGCGCTGGCACGCTCATCGATTCGGAACTCGGCGGTGAGGATCCCGAGGAACTGGCCCGCCGCATGGTCGCCGCTGTGGAACTCAAGTAGAGCCAGGCACCTCTGAAACCTGTGGCAGCTTATATGAGCTGAGTCACAATTCGCTGCCTGGCTCGGTCCCGATGTCGAAACCTCCGCAGCCCGTTCGAGGAGTACTCGAGTGGCATCCCGGAACACATCGAGGAGATGACATGCCCAACGTTCGTACCGATATGACAGTCTCACTGGATCGCTACATCTGTGGGCTCGCCGCGCAGCAACCGCCTTACTTGGACAACCGATTCCACGTCCTCGATGCACCCGCCGTCACCCGCCTCGGCTTCCGGTTCCCTACCGCCGCCTGACCGCGACCAACTATCGAAGGGCACGAGTTCCATGACCAGTCCCGTCCTGACCGCTGTCGATTCCCCCGACGGCAGCACGATCGCCGTCGAAACCATCGGCTCCGGCGCCCCGGTGATCCTCATCGGCGGCGCATTCAACGACCGCTCGACCGTTGCCGCGCTCGCCTCGACCCTGTCCCCGCACGTCACCGCGGTCAGCTACGACCGCCGCGGCCGTGGCGGCAGCACCGATGTCCGTGGCGACTTTGCCGTCCAATCCGAAATCGACGATCTGGCCGCCGTGATCGAGCATGTGGGCGGCGCTGCGCACGTGTTCGGTCATTCGTCCGGTGCCGCCCTTGCTTTGGAGGGCGTGCTACGCGGGCTGCCGATCGACAAGGTCGCCGTGTACGAGATGCCCGCGGTGGTCGACGGCAACCGCGCGGAACCGCCGGCCGACGTCTTCGATCGGCTCGTCGCCCGCCTTGCTTGCGGCGACTACGACGGCGCCGCCGAACTGTTCCTGACCGAGCAGGTCGAGGTGCCGGCGCCGGTAGTTGCCGATATGCGTAACGCACCGGTGTGGGAATTCCTGCGCGCCCAGGCCAACAGCCTGCCCTACGACGTCGCCGTATCCGGTCCCCAACTGCGTCTGCAAGCCGACCGCTACGCCACAATCACCATCCCGGCGCTGGTCGTCAACGGCGATCAGACCTGGCCCTGGATCCAGACCGCGAACCAGGCCTTGGCCGCCGCCATTCCGGGCGCACGCCGGGTAGTCCTGCCCAATGCCGATCACGAAATCCTCGCCCAGCCCGAACTGCTCGAGCCGTTGCTGCTCGACTTCTTCGGCTGAGCAGGCGCGGTGCTCATGTACCTGCGTGACGATTCAGGTCGAGGCGAGGAAGTTCCAGAGCTGTTGTGCCACAACGGCGTCGCCACGCCGAACGCCTCGAGAGCGGCTCGGGACAGTTGCCGATCGTTTGTCGAACGCGCCCGCCATGTTCGATCGTTGGGTGCAGACCCCGGGAATTGGCTCGGGCGTAGCCTGCCGTTGACCTTGAATGCCTACTATGGCGCAGGTCGGCCCCCTTTGCGGTGGCGTAGACCCCTCGGCATTGCCCCTGGGCCTACAAGCATTCCTCGCGCGCGGTCGACCTCGGCGTACACCGCCGTCGCGAGTTGCGAATCCAGCCCGCCCCGGTGAGACCGGCGTCGGGCAGAGATTCGGAGGTGCGCCATGACAGCAACCCCACGCGAACCACGCGGTGACGGGCCCGCTCGCCGGCCGGGAAAGTGGTACACAACGGCACCCAGCATCACCACCGGTTCCGATGAAGATGTGCCGGTGGTGCGCTGGCCGGAGCCGAGTCGGCTCGAATCGTGGTGGCACGCCGTCATGCACCCCGCCGCCGAGCCACCCACACCCACATGACCACCACCGGCTCGATCGGCACACAACGGTAGTTCCCAGCACGGACAGTGAAGTTCTAGCCGCTCCAACGCTCCCTCCTGAGTACGCCTGCCGTGGCCGCTCCCTACTTGTGCCGCTCATACGTTCGTTTCGGAGCGATACCCTTGAACAGGGGGTCTGGTGGAAAGGAGATGATGTGGGGCAACCCCGGTACGAGGTCGCATTGCGCGTAGCCGCCGTGTGATCGCCAGGGGCTGATCTCGAGCTACCGATGCGCGAGCCGATCGATCTAGTCGATTCAGCTGAACGAACCCGCACAGCGCTTGCCACTGTCGTGGCACTGTTTTCAGAGGCTTGGGCGTCCGGGTTCCCACCCGACCTGTCGGCATACCTACCCCGTGAACCGGCTGATCGGCGGACGATATTGATCGAACTGATCAAGATCGACCTCGAATACCGCTGGCTTCGTCATCACTTTCCCAAAACACTGACCGAATATCGTGCGGAATTCGCGGAGCTGCAGAATGGTCCGCTGCCAGCCGAACTGGTCTACGAGGAATTCCACGCCATGCGCCGCGGTTCGCCCGCTGCCTGTGCGGCTGACATTCTTGCTGAGGCCACTTCCATGGCCGGCCCCGAACCGGCACCGCTCACGAGTGACTACCGCAGCACGATGATTGCTCGTCCCCGTGCCCAAGCAGCTCTCGACGCCATCGATGTCGGCGACCATGTCGACGATTTCGACCTCCTGATGAGGATCGGATCCGGTGCCTTCGCCCAGGTGTATCTCGCTCGGCAGCAATCGATGCAGCGACTGGTCGCGGTCAAGATTTCCCACAATCACGGCATCGAGCCGCAGACCCTCGCCCAACTGGACCACGACTACATCGTGCGCATCTACGACCAGCGACTCATCGCCGATGGCGAGCTGAAGTTGCTCTACATGCAGTACCTACCCGGAGGAACACTGTTCGATGTGCTGCGCTTCCAGCGCGCGAGGCCCGCGGAACACCGTAGTGGGCAACTGCTGCTCGATGCCATCGACGAGGTACTCGCGGAAAAGGGCGAGGTTCGGCCCACCGAATCTGCAGTTCGGACCCGGACCGCCGCACTGACGTGGCCGGAGACCGTCGCCTGGCTGGGCCGCCGACTTGCGGACGCGCTTCAGCATGCGGCCGAACGGGGGGTGTTGCATCGAGACATCAAACCCGCGAACGTGCTGCTGAGCGCCGAGGGAATCCCCAAGTTGGCCGACTTCAACGTCAGCTCCAGCAACCGCATCAAGGGCACGAGCCCGCTGGCGTATTTCGGCGGTTCACTGGCATACATGTCGCCCGAACAGCTCGAGGCCTGCCATCCGGACTTGCCGACGACCGCCGCCGACCTCGACACCCGAAGCGACATCTTCGCGCTGGGTGTCATGCTGTGGGAGCTGCTCACGGGCCGCCGCCCATTCGCGGACGAACCGTCCGCCGGCGAGTCGGAGACGTCGCTGGCCCGCATGCTCGAGCTGCGGCGCAGGCCCGTCGATCCGAAGTTCCTGTCGGAGCTTCCGCCGGATTGCCCGATGGCGCTGCGCCGAGTGCTGTTGAAGTGTCTGTCGCCCAACCGCGAAGGCCGCTACTCGTGCGGTACAGAATTGGCTCAGCAGCTCGACTTGTGCCTCGAGGACAGGGCCCGTGACCTGGTCTACCCGCCGCCGAGCAGTTGGCGGGCACGACTTTCACGACGGCCCACCCTCATCCTGTGGTCATCTTCGCTGGTCGGCGTCGACCTGGCTCATATCTACGGGGGCGTGCACATGCATGACCTGCTCGCCGACTGCCTGACCGATGCCACCATCTTGCAGCTCGTCAGGGGCGTCATCATTTTCTATCTCTGTGCGTTTCCCTTGTCCGTCCTCGTCTACGTATACATGTCGCGTGATTTGCTCGCGGTTCCGCGCGGCTTGCGCCATGGCAGACGCTACGACGAGGTAATGCTCGCGCGGGTGCGGTCGCGAACACTATTTTGGGGCGACTTGTGTGCGATGAACACTCTTCTGTTCGCGATTCTCGGGACCGCGACGGGGATGATCCTGCTCGTCTGGCTTACCGACCTCCCGGCGCGGATGCTGGTCCATGCGGTGACGACCGTTCTGGTGATGGGTACCGTCTCGGTTGCCTACACGTTCTTCCTTTCGACGTTCTACGTCGTCCGGTGTGTCTATCCCATCTATTTGCGCCACGGCCGCACCACGGCGGATGACTCCGCCGATCTTCGCGCGCTGCGTCGCAGAACCACGGCCTATCTCGCGGTAACGGCCTCGGTGCCGCTGGTTGGGGTGCTGGCCGGATTCACCACCCTCGAACCCGAAGAGCTTCCGCTCGTGCGCGATTCGGTTCTGGGGTTGTGCGCGGCCTCCGGGCTCGCCTTCGTCGCCGTCTACTGGTTGTTCCGCAAGCTGCACGCAGACCTGCGCGCGCTCGAGCGGGTGGTCTAGCAAATCAGCCGCGGCCTGCCCGCTGCTACCTGCGCCGCCTCACAAGCACTCCCTCAACAGAAACGTCGCGCTATCCGGGACTCACCCCACAGGTCAAGTCGGTGACTGCGGCGCGGGCTCGTGCCCATCCGGTGACGCCGATGCCGATGCCGATCAGCACTGCGGACCACCACAAGCTGCCCAGGAGTAGGTAGGGCCAGCCCAGGTGCCGGTAGCTGTGGCGGCAGCGAAAGCCGCATTCGCGGTGGCGATTTCGGCGCGGGTCGTGTCCGGGAGCACCAGCCAGAGGCGGGACCAGGCGAACGTGACAGGTCGATCGAGCGGCCGATCCAGGTAGGTTCGGCCTGAACGGGGTGGCCTGGCCGGGCACGCCCGTGCCGAACAGCGGCAGCATCCGGAAGTTCGGATGGCGTTCCACCGAGAACCGGAACACCACTTGCACCGCGCATGACCGGATGCTGGTGCGCCGGGTCGGTGATTCCGGCCCTGAGTCGTTGTGCAGGAAGGGATTTGGTCCTGCCGAGATGATCAGCAGGTCGGTAAGGGCGGCGCAGGCTCGAATACGACCGGCAGTTCGACCAGGGCACGTTGCATAGGCCCCGGCCGCCAACGGAGTTCCTTGTCGGCGACCGCAAGCCGGAGTTCGGGGAGGGCCTCCAACAGCTGGCCTACGGCGCATTGCGCAATCAGATATGCGAGCGGCTGCGCGGGGCACGCGTGCGGGCCGGCGCTCCACGCCAGGTGGGCGCGGTTGCCGCTGCGTCGATCGCCGGTGATCTCGGGATCGTTGTTGCAGGCGGCCACGCTGACGACCACGGGGTGGTGAGCGGGTAGCCGAACTCCGTCGAGCAGAGTCGGCCGCACGGGATAGCGGACGCAGTTGTTGGGCAGGGCAGGAACGCCGGGTCGTAGACGAGGTCGGCGAGACCATCATGCTTGATCCAATCAAGTAATTGCGCGAACAGTCCGGCGCGCGAATCGATCCAGCAAGGAGTACAAGGTGAGCACTCTGTTCGAGCAGGTCTCGATCGGCCGGTTGCAGCTGCCGAGCCGTCTGGTGATGGCGCCGATGACCCGCAGCCGGGCCACCCTGGATGGGTTGGTCACCGAGCTCACCGCCGAGTACTACTCGCAGCGGGCGAGTGCCGGTCTGATCATCAGTGAGAGCATCCAGCCCAGCGTCATCGGCCAGGGCTACTTCCTGACCCCGGGCCTGCACAACCAGGCGCAGACCGCGGCCTGGCGCGTGGTCACCGACGCCGTGCACAAGGCCGGCGGCCGGATCGTCGCGCAGCTCACCCACTGCGGGCGCATCGGCCACCCCATGCTGTACCCGGACAACGCGCTGCCGCTGGCCCCGTCCGCGGTGGTCTCCGGCGAGCAGCTGTTCACCCCCAACGGGATGATCGACCACCCGGAGCCGCGAGCGATGACCGCCGAGGACATCGCCACCACCATCGCCGACTTCGCCACCGCCGCGCGCAACGCCATCGCGGCCGGCTTCGACGGTGTCGAGGTACACGGCGCGAACGGCTATCTGCTGCACCAGTTCCTGGCCGACAACACCAACCTGCGCACCGACAACTACGGCGGCTCGATCGCCAACCGCATCCGCTTCGTCACCGAGGTGGTGGCCGCGGTGGCCGAGGCCATCGGCGCCGACCGCACCGGCATCCGGCTCTCGCCCGGCAACCCGTTCAACCACATCGAGGAAGCCGACCCGGCCCCGCTGTACGTCGAGCTGCTGACCAAACTCGCCGACCTGGACATCGCCTACGTGCACATCATGGAGGGCGGCGACCGCGAACTGACCACCAAGCTGCGCGCGGCCTGGTCCAACGGCTTCATCCTCAACCCGCACCCCACCCCCGAGGCGTTCCCCGCGACCGTCGAAGCCGGCGTCGAGGCGCTGGAATCCGGTGTGGCGGACGCGATCGCGCTGGCCACCCTGTGGCTGGCCAACCCGGACCTGGATGCCCGGATCAAGGCGGGCGGACCCTACAACACCGCCGACCAGGCGACCTTCTACGGTGGCGACCACGTCGGCTACACCGACTACCCGACCCTGGGCTGAGTCACCCCGTACCGAAATCGCCACGGCCGCCCCGCACATGCTGCGCCTGGGTGACGCGCACGACCCGGTTCCGGGCCCGACTCGACCGACACCCCACAAGGAGATCGAATGTCAAGTTCCTCCCCCCTCATCGACTCGAACACCGACTTCGGAGTGAAGGTCACCGAGCATCTGGTGCAGGACACCATCATCTGGCTGACCACCGTAAGTCCCAGCGGCACACCGCAACCCAATCCCGTATGGTTCCAGTGGGACGACGGAGCGTTTCTGTTGTTCACGCAGCCCGGTACCCCCAAGTTGCGCAATATCGCTGCCAATTCCCGTGTTTCGCTGAATCTCAACTCCACCGCTACCGGCGGTGACGTCATCGTGTTCACCGGCACGGCCCGGGTCGACGCGGACGGTGCCTCCGCCGCTGAGCTCGATGCCTTCGTCGAGAAGTACACCGAGGGGTTGGTGGACATCGGGATGACCAGGGAGCAGTTCTTCGCCGACTACTCGGTTCCGGTGCGCGTAGTCCCCGACCGCCTGCGCGGATTCTGAGCAGAGGTCGCCGAACGAGCTCGGACGCATCGAATGTCGTTGCGATGCTGAGGCTTCGGTTGTCCGAAGCCACAGGATCGCGGGCATGATCGATATCGACGGACACCGCCAGTACAGCGCCAGCCGGCAGGCCCTGCGCTTCGCGGCGCACGCGGTGCTGGCCGGCGTCTGCGATCTGGTCGTCGCCACCGGCGTCGAACCGTCTTGGACCAGACCTCGGTCCCCATCGGTTGAGGTCGAAGCGAGGGGCGGCAACTGGTTTCGGCCGATCCTCGGTCGCGGCACCGCACACGTCGGCGCCACCAGGGTGAACCCCCCAGACACCGCCGCGCCGCAGAGCACGATATCGAGCGGGTAAGAGAGCCAATGAGTTTCGGCGGATTCGAGTTGGTTGCTCAATACTGCGAACATCCAGCCATGCACGCCGGCCGTTCGACCGGGGTCGGTTTCCGGGATCTGGCGATGAAAGTCAGAAATGCCGGATAGGCCGCAGGCGCTCGGATCACCCCGCCTACGGCCTATCCGGTTGTGGCGCAATCAGTTGCTGGTTGGATACAACCGACTGCGGCCGCTCGGTACGCGCTGCCGGCCGGGTTGCGGCACGGGCGAGCGCGTCGAGTCGAGTGGTTACGCCGTCACCGGGAACTGGTCGCGGATCTTGTCGACGACGATCTTGGCGGTTTCCGCGCACGCGGTGGTGCCGCCGTTTCCGTATTCCTTCACCGCGTCGCCCACGTTCCACAGGTTCGCGATCGGCGTGGTATTGGGCAGGTCGAAGCCGGCGACCGCGCGCTGCGGCGGCCAGCCGTCGCGGGTGACGTTGATCGACAGGATGCGCGCGTCGTCGAAGCCGGGGACCTGATCGCGCAGATCATCCAGCAGCAGTTGGGTTTCGGCGGCTTCGTCGAAATCGCCGACAGCGGGCTTGGGGACGGCGGTGCCCTGGTAGAGGTGCCAGCCTTCCGGTGCCATTTCCGGGCAGACATCGGTGAAGTTGGCGACGTAGCAGAGTCGGCGGGTCTGGGCGAAGCTGGTCATGCCAGGGGCCTTCACCAGCGGGCGCTGACTGGCGAAGTTCACCGAGATCATGGCGCAGGGCCGGTTGGCCTTGTCGACCTGCGCGACGTAGTCGGCGGGCAGGTTGTCCCGGCCCACCAGGTCCAGGGTGGCGAACGGACCGACGTCGCTGACGGTGAAACGCGCTGTCACGTCGATGTTCTCACCGCCACGCGCGATGGTCGCGCCGGTGATGCGGCCGTCGGTCAGGGTCAGCGCGGTCACCTCGCTGTCGAGCCAGACCGCACCGCCGTTGTTCTCCACCACCTCGGCGAGGGACTTCCACACCCCGATGGTGCCGTCGGGGCAGTACCCGAACTTCTTGAAGGCGCTCTTACGAGTGAAGTAGGTGAGGAACACGCGGGCCGGCAGTTCCTCGGAACCGACGGCGAACACCGATCCGCACATGTTGCGGAAGATGCCATGCACCGACTCGTTCTTCGTGTACTTGGCGACCCACTCGGCGGTCGACAGCTCGTCCTCGAGCATGCCGCTGTCGTTGCGCGCCGCGCCGAGACCCTGCACCAGCTTCGCGCCCTGGCGGGTGAGCTTGGACAGCAGGAAGCCCCAGCCACCACCGGTGACGTCCACGTCCTTGCCACCGATCCGGTACAGGATGGGCGGTTCCGGCTTGCGGACGTCGAACTTCGCGCCGACCTCGTCGAAGGTCTCCTCGGTGATGCCACCGAGTTCGATGACGATGGCACCGTTGTTGACCTTGAAGCCGTCGATGTCATCGGTGGAGGCGCGGCCGCCGACCTTGTCCAGTCGTTCGACGACCAGCGTCTTGTAGCCCAGGTGCGACAGGCGCGCCGCAGCGAACAGTCCGCCCGAACCTGCGCCGATAACCAGTGCGTCCCAATTGTTTTCGGTCATGTTCAATCCTCGATTCAGCCGAGCGGGTTCGCGCCGGGCTCGGCGTCCGACATGTCGGTGATCCGGCTCCACTGCGCCGCGACCTCGTCGATGCTCGGCGGGGCGGCGAAGACGGCTCCCTTGTTCTGGAACTGCTGCACGCGGTAGACCTGGCCACCACCGGCGACGACAACCGTTGCGGTGTCCTCACATTCGTCGCTCATCAGGTAGCCCACGACACCGGCCACATGGGCGGGCGGCAGCTTGTCGAGCATCTCCTTGGGCGCGATGTCCTCGGTCATGCGGGTGGCGGCGAGCGGAGCGATCGCGTTCGCGAGGATGTTGTTCCGGCCGCCCTCGATCGCGAGGGTGTTGATCAGGCCGACCAGACCGAGCTTCGCGGCACCGTAGTTCGCCTGGCCGAAGTTGCCGAACAGACCGCTGGTGGACGCCGCGACCACGATCCGGCCGTGGCTCTGCTCACGGAAGTACGGCCAAGCGGCCCGGGTGACGTAGTAACCGCCCCAGAGGTGCACCCGCTGCACCGATTCCCAGTTGTCGGCGGTCATCTTCGCGAACGAGCCGTCGCGCAGGATGCCCGCGTTGTGGATGACGCCGTGGACGGTCCCGAAGTTGTCGACGGCGGTCTTGATCAGGCTCGCCGCGCCTTCCTCGGTGGCGATGTTGTCGTAGTTGGCCACCGCGGTGCCCCCGGCATCGCGGATCTCCTGGACGACGGCATCGGCCATCGAGGTTCCGGAACCGGAACCGTCACGGGCACCGCCGAGGTCGTTCACCACGACCAGGGCGCCCTCCTTGGCAAGCAGCAGCGCGTATTCGCGGCCGAGACCGCCACCGGCGCCGGTGACGACGATGACGCGATCGGTTACTCCGGGCATTAGTGTTGTCTCCCTCGACTTTCCAGAGTTGATGTCAATACGACGCAGGCAGCTTCAGGCTGGTCTGCGCGACGAAGTTGAGAACCATCTCGCGGCTCACCGGCGCGGTCTTGAGCAGGCGCGCGGAGAACCAGAGCTCGGCCAAGCCGTATTCCAGCGATAGACCGTTGCCGCCATGGGTCTGGATGGCCTGATCGAGCGCCTTCAGCGACGCGTCGGCAGCGGCGAACTTGGCGATATTGGCTGCCTCCGCGGCGGGCAGCCCGGCGTCGAAGAGCTCCGCGGCACGGTAGGCCGCCATGCGGGCGAGTTCGACCGCGATGTGCGCCTCCGCGAGGGGGTGCGAAATCCCTTGGTGCGCACCGATCGGCACCGACCACACCTTGCGGTTCTGGGCGTAGGACACGGCCTTGGTGATCGCGTAGCGACCTATGCCGGTGCTGATACCCGAAGCGAGGATGCGCTCCGGGTTCAGCCCTGCGAACACCTGCCGCAGCCCGTTCCCCGCTTCGCCGATCAACGCCTCCGGACCGACCCGGACCTCATCGAAGAACACGGTGAACTGGTGGTCCGGCGAGACGACCGCGGTCGGCAGCGGCTGCAGCGTCACTCCAGGAGCGTCGGTGGGAACCACGAACATCGACAGCGGCGATCGCGAAGTGCCCACGAACTCCGGATCACGAGTGATGAGCAGGATCGCTTCGCACTCGTCGATCGCGGAGATGAAGTACTTGCCCCCGGAGATCACCCAGTCGTCGCCGTCGCGGCGCGCGGTCGTACTGACATTGTGGCTGTTGGAACCGGCGTCGGGCTCGGTCAGGCCGAAGGCCATCTTGCGGCTGCCGTCGGCGAGGCCGGGCAGCCATTCGGTCTTCATCCGCTCCGAGCCGTGCGCCGCCAGGATCGAGCCACAGATCGCGGGCGACACGACCGCGAGCAGCAGCGGAAAGCCGTGCGCGGCGAGCTCTTCGATCACGATGAGCATCTCGGACAGGCCGGCGCCACCGCCGCCGTACTCCTCGGGCAGATGCACCCCGAGCAGACCCGCCTGGCCGAGGTCACGCCACAGTTCGTCGACCTTGGCACCGGAGCGGGAGCGCTCCAGGAAGTATTCCTGACCGTACTTGGTGGCGAGTTTGCCGACGCTCTCGCGCAGCAGCGCCCGTTCGTCGGTATCGATAATGAAGGCGGACAACGGTTTATCTCACTTTCCGGTGAAGGTCGGCTGCTGTTTGGCGAGGAAACTCCCGATCGCATCGGCCGCGTCGGCTGTGCGGGCGACGCGGCGCAGCGCCTCCGTCTCTTCGGACAGCGCGTGATCGAGAGTGGCGGTCCAGGAGTTGTGCAGCAGCCTGCGCATCTCGCCGTAGCCACGAGTGGCGCCGGCCGCCAATCGGCGCACGGTTGCCTCGGCTTCGGACGCGAGCTTGTCGGCGGGCACGACACGGTTGATCAGGCCCCAGCCGGCGGCGGTGTGGGCGTCGATGACGCGGTCTTCGAACAGCATTTCCGTGGCCCGCCGGATACCGATGAATTTCGGCAGATACCAGGTGTTCCCGGAATCAGCGGTGATGCCGATGCGCCCGAAGCCGGTCGCGAATTTGGTTCCGGTCGCGGCGATGGTGATATCGGCCGGGTAAAGGAAGCCCAGCGCGCCGCCCGCGCACGCACCGTGCACGGCCGTCACGATCGGCACCCGCACACGGGCGAGCAGCCGAATCGCCTCGTGCATGGGTATCGCCATCCGGGTGAGGGTGTCCGGCAGGTCTTCCGCACCGTCCGCGAACGCCGAGATATCGCCTCCGACGCTGAACACCGGTCCGTTCCCGGTAATCAGCACCGCCCGCAGACCATCCTCATTGGAGATCCACGTGGCCAGCTCGAGCAGCGCCTCCCCCATCGCCTTGTCGAGGGCATTACGCGCTTCGGGCCGATCCAGCCTGATGTAGGCGATGTTGTCGACGACCTGGTAGGCGATCAACGCCTCACCTCCTTTTCGAATTTAATGTAAATTAGGAAACTGCGATCGGTCAAGTCCCGAGCGGCAGGGGCGATCACTGCCGCGACCGCTTCAGCCCAATTCGGACCCGACGACGGCGACGAACGAAACGCAGGCGCCCGGACGGCCGCCCAGGTTGTGCGTGAGGGCCACCTGCGGATCCTGAATCTGACGCTCCCCGGCCTCGCCACGGAATTGCAGCCAGCATTCGTAGAGCATGCGCAGGCCGCTCGCGCCGACCGGGTGACCGAACGACTTCAGCCCGCCGTCCGGATTCACCGGAAGACGACCACCCAGATCGAAATCGCCTGCGACGCTGTCCTTCCACGCCCGGCCGCGATCCGTGAAGCCGAGATCCTCCATCAGAACGAGCTCGGTGGGCGTGAAGCAGTCGTGGACCTCGGCGAAGGAGATCTGGGTCCGAGGCTCGGTGATTCCGGCCTGCGCGTAGGCGTCCTCGGCACTGGCGACCACTTCCGGGAAGGTTGTGAAGTCGTAGTCCGGATCGACCGCACCGCGGCCCGGCCCGGCCGTGAGCGAAAGCCCCTTCACGTAGAGAGGGGTGTCGGTGTATTTCAGCGCGTCCTCGGCACGGACGATCACCGCACACGCCGCACCGTCGGAGACCCCGGAGCAGTCGAAGACACCCAGCCGTCCCGCGACCAGCGGAGCTCCTTCGATCTTCTGCTTCGCCACCTCGGATCTGAACTGCGCCTTGGGATTCAGTGCGCCATTGTGGTGGTTCTTCCGGGCGACATGGGTCATGGCCTCCCGCATGTCCGCTGGGTCCACGCCGTATTTGGCGCAGTACGCGGGGTCGAGGAGGGAGAACGCCGCCGGCGCACCGAAGGACAGTTCGGAAGCCGTTCCGTCGCTGGGCGCGTCGCCACGCAGCAGGCCCGAGAAGCCGGAATCCTTGAGCTTCTCCACACCGATCGCGACGACCTGATCGTAGGCACCCGACGCAACGGCGTAGCAGGCGTTGCGGAACGCCTCCGAGCCGCTGGCACAGTAGTTCTCGACGCGTGTCACCGGCGTGTAGTCCAGGCCCAGCGGTTTGCTGACGGTCAATCCGCTCTGGCCGGTGCCCAGCGTGCCGAGCCAGTAGGCGTCGATGCTCGAACGATCGAGTTTGGGATTGCCGGTGAAGCACTCGGCCATCGCCTCGAGCAGCAGATCGTCCGCCGAGCTCTCCCAGCGTTCACCGAAGCGCGTGCAGCCCATGCCGACGATCGCTACCTTGTCGCGAATACCGTTGCTGCTCATAGCTGTTGCGCCTTCCAGAAGTAGTTGTGGACGCCACCGGCGCTGTTCAGGCGCCGGAAGGTGGTGCGCACCCGTGAGCCCACAGCCAATCGGTCCACGTCGGCGTCGGCGACCTCGAGGGTGTACCGGCCGCCGCCGTCGAAGTCCACCACCGCGCCCACCACCGGCGGGGCCGGCGAGAAGGACTGCCGATCAACGGTGAAACTGGTGACGGTGCCTTCGCTGTGTGCTACCGAGACGGGAGTCATCGCGTCGATAGCGCCGCAGCGCTTACAGACCCGGGCCGGCGGTAGATGAACCAGGCCGCATCCCGCGCAGACTGTGCCGGTGAAGGAGAACTTCCACTCCGCAGCCCGAGCCGATGGCGGCGCGGCTGCTCGATCCGGTTCGGGGCGGCGCGGCGGCTCACGGTCGAGCAGACCCCGCCAGTTCAAGTAGGTGGTGTAGGGCACCGTGCTTCCTGCCGCGAGCTGGTCGGCGACCGGAACTGGCTGCCGCGCTTCGGCTATGCGGTCGGTGACCCGCAGGACGAGAGCATCGCACCCGTCCGCGGCCGACAGGATCAGGATCGTCTCCCCCGGCTCGGCCTGATCGAGAACGGATGCCAGCGCCAGCCCGACATCGGCGGCGCCCGCGTGCCCGATGGGCGAAGTCCGGGTGGAGAGTTTGCCGGCCACCGAGGTCGCGGACCGCTTGGCGAAGGTGGTGTTGGGCGAAACCAGGACGACATGGTCAGCTTCGCTGAGTGCCGCCCGGTCCAGCGCCGCTGCCGCGGCACGCTCGAGCAGCGGCTGGTAGCGGGATATACCGAACCGCTCCTCCCACTGTTCTCCGGTCGCCGATCGCGGGTCACGCCAGCGATCGAGGAACTCGGCGGTGACGGACGACTGAGCGATGACTTCGGCGATCGGTTCGTCGCCGAACAGAAAGGCAGCGGCACCGTCGCCGCCGCCACGTTCGTCAGCCGATCCGGGACGTCCGACCCTCATATCCGCCAGCACCGCGAGGCCACTGCACCCAGATGCCGCGCGCAGAGCGGCGATGCCATTGCGTGCGGCCCCGGCCAGGTCAGCCGCGAAGAGCGCGGCGGGCAGTCCGAGTGCGGCGTGGATCGCGGTCGCGTTGGTCTTGTCGGCGTACGCCGGCGTGGTGGTCGCGAAATACAGTCCCGCCGACATCGACGCCGGGACCGCATCCCATTCGAGGTCCGCCAGCGCGGTCATCGCCGCGGCGACACCCATGGTGGTGCTGTCCTCGTCGAAGGCCGCCGCCACACGAACACCTTTGCCCGCGTTGGTGTTCAGCGTCGCGCCGATGTCCGCCAGCGACACGCGATGCGAGGGAAGGTAAGTGCCGTAGCGGGTAATTCCATACTGTGTCATCAGGGTGCCTCGAAGAGTGCCGCCATGCCCTGGCCGCCACCGATGCACATCGATTCCAGGGCGTATCGTCCACCGCGCCTGCGTAATTCGTGCAGCATGGTGGTGAGTATCCGAACGCCGGTCGCGCCGATGGGATGGCCGAGGGAGATGCCGGAGCCATTGACATTGAGCCGTTCGTGATCGTCGAAGCCCCAGCCCTTCAGCACCGCCAGGACCTGGACGGCGAAGGCTTCGTTGAGCTCGACGAGATCGATGTTGTCGAATGTGTGGCCGGTGCGCTGGAAGAGTTTCTCGACGGCGGGCACCGGACCGATACCCATCTCGGAGGGTTCGCAGCCCGCGGCGGACCAGCCGACCAGGTAACCGAGCGGCTCGAGCCCGAGCTCGGCGAGTTTGTCCTCGGCGACGACCAGGCAGGCCGCGGCCGCGTCGTTCTGCTGGCTCGAGTTGCCTGCGGTCACGGTGCCGTCGCGCATGATGGTGCGCAGTTTCGCCAGGGATTCCGGTGTGGAGTCGGCGCGGATGCCTTCGTCGCGGACGAATTCGATCTGGCCACCTTTTCGCTGCGGCACCGGTACCGGCACCACCTCGTCGGCGAACTTGCCCGATTCCCATGCCGCGGTTGCCTTCTGGTGGCTTCGTGCCGCGAATTCATCGGCGGAGTCGCGCGTGATCGAGTACCGCTGGGCGAGGTTCTCAGCGGTCTCGATCATGCCGCTGATGTGGCCGAAGCGCTCGACCGGTTGGGAGCGTTCCCGTCCGCGATCGAGTCGGTCGTAGAAGGCGATGTTGCCCGACCGCGATCCCCAGCGCATGTCCTGGGTGTAGTACTCGATGTTGCTCATGCTCTCGACGCCGCCGGCGAGAACCACGTCGGCGGCGCCGGTCTGCACCATCATCGCGGCGGTCACAACGGCCTGTAATCCACCACCGCAACGGCGGTCGGTCTGGAATCCGGGCACCTCGATGGGCAGGCCGGCAGCGAGCGCGGCCCAGCGGCCGATGCAGGGTGCTTCGGAGTTCGCGTACGACTGAGCGAATGCGACGTCGTCGATGCGCGCCGGGTCGATGCCGGAGCGCTCCACGACCGCCTTGATGATGTGGGCGGCCAGGTCCTCGGCGGGGACCGGTCGCAGTGTGCCGCCGAAGGTTCCGACGGGGGTACGCAGTGGGCTGACGATCGCCGCTCTCTTCATGATTTCACCTCTGTGCTCACTTTCACTGTGCCGCTGTGGTTTCGGGCCGCGACGGCGACTACGAGGGGTTCACCACCGGCTCGCCACCGCGCGCAGGATCTCGCGCTGGTCGGGGTGCGCGATCGCGAGCATTCGTTCGCGCCGCTCGGAGAGCGGCAGGCCGCGCAGATCGGCGATGCCGAATTCGGTGACCACGATGCCCGCGTCGCTGCGCGCGATGCTGACCGGTCCGGACAGCCGGTCCACGATCCGGCTGCGCGAGCCCGCTGTCGACGGGAGTGCGATGATCGGCAGGCCGCCGTCCGACCGAGCGGCAGCCCGCAGGAACTCCCCACCACCGCCGACCGCTCCGACATAGCGTCCGCCCGCGACTTCAGCGTTGACCTGCCCGGTCAGATCGACCTCGATGGCAGAGTTGATCGCGACGAAACGGTGCTGTGCAGCAAGGCGTTCCGGATCGTGGGTATACCCGATCGGTCGTAACGACACGGCCGGGTTGGCGTGCACATGTTCGAACAATCGCCGCGTACCGATCATCACCGCGGCCACGGAGACACCGGGGTCGGTGGTCTTGCGGGTATTGGTCACCACGCCCTTGTCGATCAGTTCGACAGCGGCATCGGTGAGGATGCCGGAGTGGATCCCCAGGTCGTTGCGGACGCCGAGCGCGCCCAGCACTGCCTCGGGCACCGATCCGATTCCGAATTGCAGTGTGGCGCCGTCGGGAACAATGCTCGCAACATGTGCGCCGATGGCCGTCATCTCCGGCGTCGGTGGCGCGGCGGGGCTTTCGGTCACGGGGCGGGAGGTGCGGACCACGATGTCGATGTCTCGATCGGTCAGGTGCCGGGCACCGGGCGTGGCGGGCACCTGATCATTGACCTCTGCGATGACGATTCGCGCGCTGTCGATGGCGGCGGTGAGGTAGTCGTCGGCCAGTCCGAGGCTGTACCGCCCGCGCGCGTCGGGCGGTGCGCACTGCACCAGGACGACGTCGGCGCGCGAGACGAACTCGGGCAGAGTCGAATAATGCCCGGGGTATATCTCGAGCACCCCGGCGGCGGCCAGCGCCCTGTTGCCACCGGTGCCGCAATAGCTGACGAACCGAATGTGGTCGGCATGTTCGGGTTTCACCGTCGCCGCCGCGGGGATGCCGATGAAGCAGGAGATACCGCCCAGAACCGCCCGCTGATCGAGCAGACGCTCGGTCAGCGTCACCGGCTCCGCGCAGGACTGTCCCCAGACGACGAAGTCGCCGGGCCGGATCACAGCGCGGTAGTCCAGTTCCGGTACGCGAACCGCTCGCGGCGGCATGGCATCCGCCATCTCAGTCCTCCCGCCAGCGGTCGGCGGATGGGTCGAGCAGCCGGTGCATGTGGCCCTCGGTGAGCCACACGATGGTTTCCAGTTCGAGGGCGTCCAGGAACCGGACGCGGCCGGACTTCAAGTCCTCCAACCGCAAACGTGGCCCGTTCGCGGTGTCGTCGATGGCGACCCGCACCTGAGCGAATTCACTGTGGACGACACCGAGTTCACGGCTGGTGCCGGCATCCGATCCTGTCCTGTCCATCTGCTGTCCCCTCAGATCAGAAAGCCCATGCTGGGCACGGCTTCCGCGCTGTTGACGAGCATGACGGTCTTGCGGACCAGCTTCAGCTCGCCGTCAACGCGGCGCACCACGTAGGTGTAGCGGCCTGCCCAGGTGTGAAGGCCGCGCGGCTTCGACTCGTAGAGCACGAAATTCGCGCCCAGGCTGAGGTCGTCGCCCTCGACGCCGAGCAGCTCGATGTTCGAGATCGTGCGGCGCAGATTCGACGGCGGCGACTGGGCGTACCGCTTGCCGGTGCGCAGCTGCTGCAGCCGGGTGGAGATGCGGCGGCGGTTGTCGTACATGATCGACACGTGCCGCTCCGGGTCGTAGCCGCCACCGTCGACGGGCACCCAGTACAGCGCGTCGTCGGTCCACAACGCCTCCCACGAGTCGTAGTCGTGCTCGTCGGCGAGGCGGGCCTCGCGGTAGATGAACTGCTCGAGTTCGCGCAGATCGGTTTCGGTCAGAGCAGTCATCACGCCTCCATCAGATTCTTGTAGTGCTCCCAGAACGCCCGCATCGCGGTCTCGTCCGTGGCTCCCCCGATGCGGAAACCGTTGTCGTCCGTGGTTTCCCGCACCATGCCGCGCCGCAGGTCGAGCCACTCGGGCAGCAGTTGCCCCACGCCGACCTGATTGCGCTCGTACATCTCGGTGTCGTCGGCCAGCAGCATGCCGGCCGGGCCGACCGACCCGATGGACTGCGAGAGCATCCGCTTGTTCAGCTCGTCCGTGCCGTCCAGTTGCACCGAGGTGGAGAACTGGATGCACTCGGTGGCCGAGATCGGCTGGATGTTGAAGACCTGAATCTCCGCGATGAACAGGTTCGGGAAGATCATCACGTGGGGCGCGCCCTCGATCATGATCTCCTCGGCGGCTTCGCCGTGGACCTCCCGCATCTTCGCCACGTACTCCGGCACGCGGTCGGCTGTAGTGCCGAACCAGCGCATGGGCTCGGCGAACTTTCGGAATTCCGGTCGAAGATCGTTCTCGCTGTGTCCGTTACCGAGAGCGCGAGTGACGGCCGTGGAGGAATCGCTGTAGAGCGGGCCGATGGTGGAGCCGGTCACCGAGAAGATCGAGCCGTGCACGAACTGCGGGTGGTAGCCGTCGGTTTCGTTCTCCGCCAGCAGCTTCCAGTTGGCGTGGGTGCGGTGCTTGAGCCAGCCGTTGTCCAGGCGCACCTTGCCGGTGGGCGAAAGCCGGGCCAGCCGGTCGATCTCGCCGGCGGCGGCGCCGAGATGCTCCGGCAGCGGAGGCACGTCGGCGTTGAAGCTGCCGAACACGAAGCCGCGGTAGCTCTCCACCCGCGGCACCACACCGAGGCCGAGGTTCAGCTTGCCCTTGCCGCCGTACCCCTTGTTGTAGGGGTAGCCGAGCATGTCACCGGTGTTGCTGTAGGTCCAGCCGTGGTAGGGGCAGCGGAACGAGCTGGAATTGCCGCGCTGTTCGTCGCACACCAGGTTGCCGCGGTGCGCGCACCGGTTGGTGACCAGGTGCACCTCGCCGACGCGGTCGCGGGTCATGATGATGTCCTGCGGCCCGATGTTCTTGCGCACATAGTCGTTCGGTTCGGGCACTTCGGATTCGTGGCCGACGAAAACCCAGCCGCCGTACCAGATCCGCTCGAGCTCGTCGGCGAACACGGCCGGGTCGGTGTAGAGCGACCCGTGCACCCGCTGCGGCTGGATGAGCCTCGAATAGTCCACTCGCGGAGCCTGATTCGCGACCGGTCCGGTCTCGCAGGCCGTGTCCGGGTCGCAGATCGAATGGTCGCCCGGCTCGCGCACGGCGTCCGGAGGGGTCGTGACCGTCATTTCTGTTGCTCCAATCGTGCTTTGGCGTAATTCACCAGGCGGAATTTCTGCACCTTTCCCGTGGGAGTGGTGGGCAGTTCGTCTGCCGTGAGGAATACGACGTGTTTGGGAACTTTGAACCGGGCGAGATTCGCCTTACAGATATCGATGACCTGCTCGGCGGAAATCTCCGCATCGGGGGCTCGGACGATGCACGCGCATCCCGCGTCACCCCACCGCTCGTCAGGGACACCGATCAGGTAGGCCTGGCTGATCTCCGGGCGGGCGGTGAGCAGTTCCTCGATCTCTTTGGGCATCACCAGTTCGCCGCCGCTCTTGTAGAGCTCCTTGCTGCGGCCGGTGATCTCCAGATAGCCGTCGGGCCGTACCCGTCCGAGATCGCCGGAGAAGACCCACCCGTCCCGGAGACCCTTGGCGGTTTCCTCCGGCTTTCCCCAGAATCCGAGCATGCTAGTCGGGCCGCGGGAAACCAGCTCGCCTTCCTCACCGTCCGGCAGCGGCGCGGCGGTGACCGGGTCGACGGTGCGGTAGACCACGAGCGCCCCGTCGTCGATTCCGGCCGCCCCAGCGGATTTCGGCCGACCGGCGGTGGTCGCGGTGAGCTCCAAGGAGTCCTCGGGCCGGGTCAGGGTCATCGCCCCGCCGCATTCGGTCATGCCGTAGCCGGTGACGATCTCCGACGCACCCAGCTCTGCGCGGACCCGCTCCCACAGCCAGACCGGCGCGGGCGCGGCTCCGGACAGCACCGCTGACAGCGACGACAGGTCGAAGCGATGCCGATCCGGATGTTCCAGCAGCGCAACGGTCATGGTGGGGACACACAGGATGTCGTCCGCGCGATGCCGCTCGATTCCCGCGAGGTACTTCCCGGCGTCGAAGGCGGGCAACATGATCACCGCGCCGCCGACCATCGTGGCTGCGATCAAGCCCTCGACATAGCCGAACATGTGGTAGCACGGCAGGGAGAACAGGATCCGGCGGCCGTCGGCGAAGGCGCGGGTGAGCGCGGACGCGAATCCGGTCCGCAGGACGGCGTCGTGGGTGATGAGCACGCCCTTGGGTGAACCGGTCGTTCCGGAGGTGTAGAGGATGTCGCCCACCTCGGCCGGGTCCACCTGGATCCCGGCCGTAGCCCCCGGGTACCGGGCCCCGGCCAGAGCGAGCTCATCCACGGTGAGCACTCCGGCACGCTCCCGGCCATCCGTCGACAACTGAATCACGGTGTGCAGCTGAGGAAGTCGCAACTTGTCCCGGCCGACCTGTTCCCACTCCGGAGCAATCTCATCGAGCATCGCCAGGTAGTCGAGGCCGGCGAAACCGGTCATGGTGATGAGAACCCGGCACTCGGACTGATCGAGCACGTAGGCGAGTTCGTCCGCGCGGTACAGGAAGTTCAGCGGCACAGCGACCGCGCCGGCGAGGGCCACAGCGAACTTCACCGGCACGAATTCCGGGTAGTTCGCCATGAGCACGCCGACGTGGTCTCCGGGACGCACCCCCAGCGCGACCAGGCCGTCGGCGAGCCGAGTCGCCAGCGCGGCGGCCTCTCGGTAGGTCAACGTGCGTTCGTCGGTGATGACCAGCGGCCGATCGCCGAATTCGTCGGCGCACGCGAGCAGCCACTCCCCCAGCGACCGTGGCCGCCACATCGGGAACCGTTCGCCGAGCTGATTTCTCCGAATGTAGAAGTCGTTGTCACTCATAATTCTTCACTCGACCTCGTCGACATCGCCGTCGAGGATCGCCTCGCGCAGCCGGAATTTCTGGACCTTGCCCGACGGGGTGACGGGGAGGGTATCGGCGACGAACCAGCGGCGCGGTGTCTTGAACGGTGCCAGCGTCGTGCTGAGCCGGTTCTTCACCGAGGCCACGAGATCGTCCGGGCGTTCCCCACGCACCACCAGTACAGCGGCCACGGTCTCACCCCACTTCTCGTGCGGGAGGCCGACCACCGCCGCCTGCTGAACCGAATCATGTTCGATCAGACGCGATTCCACCTCTGCCGGAGCGATGTTCTCGCCACCGCTGATGATCATGTCCTTGAGCCGACCGGTCACGGTGACGTAGCCCCGGCTGTCCATCGAGCCGAGATCACCCGTGTGCACCCAGCCCTCGGCGTCCACAGCCGCCTCGGTCGCCGTCGGATCGCGGTAGTACTCGATCATCTGCTGGTACCCGCGGGCGCAGATCTCGCCGATAACGCCCAAGGGAGCG
This sequence comes from Nocardia sp. NPDC004123, assembly GCF_053603795.1. Classification (NCBI taxonomy): domain Bacteria; kingdom Bacillati; phylum Actinomycetota; class Actinomycetes; order Mycobacteriales; family Nocardiaceae; genus Nocardia; species Nocardia sp. NPDC004123. Next base: position 22,338 of record NZ_JBSGGG010000040.1, on the reverse strand, counting down.
ACTCCGGAGCCATTCGAGCCGGCAATCTTCACCTCGACCTGCGGAATCGGGCGGCCCACGGTACCGAGTTGATCGGCGAGCGTGTCGCTTCTGCGGGTGAGAGTGATCACCGGGGCCAGTTCGGTCTGACCGAACAGGTTGTGCACCACCGCACCGAAGACGCGTGCCGCTCCTTCGATCAGCACCTGCGGCACGTTGGCCGCGCCACCGACGATGCTGACGAACCTCGGTGCCGCGGACTCGTTTCCACGCACGGTCTCGAGCAGCGCGCCGAGGATGGTGGGCACGAAGAACAGCACATCGGCGTCCTCGGCCGACGCCCATTCCAGAACCTTCTCGGGAACGAACGTTTCCACCAGCAGGATCGTGCCCGCCATGGCAATCGGTCCGAGTGTCCCGATCACACAGGCGGCCGTGTGGAACATCGGCAATGGATTGACGAAGACCGATCCCTCGGGGATGTCGGCAGCCGCCATGGTCATCCTCGCGACGTTCACCAGCGATCGATGCCGTAGCAGCACGCCTTTCGGATTCCCGGTGGTGCCCGAGGTGTACTGCAGCATCGCGGGCAGGTCGGGATCGATGTCCGGCAGATCACCTTCCGGTGTGCTCGCCTGCCAGCGTGCCGTTTCCGACAGGCTGATCCGCTGCCGCACGCCGGGGACCCGAGCGACCGCCGCGGCCGCCACCGCCGCCATGTCGTAGCCGCGGTGCTGGTCGGCATGAATGAGCACGGCCGTCCCTGAGTGCTCGAGGGCGTAGACCAATTCGCCCTCGCGGAAGGCGGGATTCAGCGCCACGAGCACGCGACCGGCCAGGGCGGCCCCGAATTCGATGATGGGCCACTCGATGACGTTCGGTGACCACAGGGCCACGGAGTCGCCGGGTTCGGTGAGCTCGGTCAGCGCGACCGCGACACGCCGTGCCGCGTCGTAGAGTTCGCCGTAGGTGAGGCGGCACGGCTCCGATCCGCCATGCGGAGTGCCGACCAAAGCCGTTGTTCCGGAATGGTTTCGTGCTCGCTCGGCGAGGAGCGAGCCGGCAGTGTGATCCATGAGCGGCAGGCTGTCGTCCGCCGCCCAATAGGATTCACCGAGATTGCGACCAGCCACGGCTGTCATAGGCATGTGCTTCCGCTATTTCCCGCGAAATACGGGAGTTCTTTTCTCATGGAACGCCGAGACGCCCTCGGCGAAATCTTCGGAGTCGAACAGCTCCACCTGATTGTCGACTTCGTTGTCCAGCACCGTCATCGGATCACGCGGCCAGCGCGCGAACATCTGCTTCAGTGCGGCGACGGCCAGCGGCGGCGCGATGGCCATGCGCTCGGCGTCCGCGAGCGCGGACTCCAATGCCGCGCCCGGAGCGACGACCGCATCGGCCAAGTGGATCCCGGCGGCCTCGGTTCCGGTCAGCCGGGCGGGCAGCAGCATGAGTTCGCGGGCCTTGGCCATACCGACGCGCGCCGGGAGCGAAGCGAAAATGCCCATATCCCCGGCCAGACCGACTCCGGTGAACGCGGTGCTGAACACCGCGTCCGCCGCTGCGACGACGCGATCGCAAGCCAGGGCCAGGGACACACCCGCCCCGAACGCCGCGCCCTCGACCGCAGCAATGACGGGCTTGCCCCCCTGCCAGATGGCACGAACCACGCGCTGAGCAGCCTCGGCGCGCGGGCGGGCTTCCGCCTCGTCCATGCGGCGCATGGTCGAAATATCGCCCCCCGCACAGAATCCCGCGCCCGCGCCGGTCAGCACGATCACTCGCACGCTCGCGTCGGCCATGGCCTCCTCGAGTCGTTCGGCCAGCGCGTATCGCAGAGACAGATCGATGGCATTACGACGCTGCGGCCGATTCAGGGTGATGATCCGGATCGGACCACGGTCTTCGGTCAGGACCGGTGATTCATTGGCGGACACAGTTATTCACCTCGGAACTTCGGCTCACGGCGCTCGAGGACTGCGGCCAGACCCTCGCGGGAGTCGGCAGTGCCCGACAGTTCGGAGACCGTGCGCGCTTCTTCGGGCAGCCGGTCGGCCAGCGTCGCGCCCACTCCGCCCCACAGCAGGCGCTTGGTTGCGCCGATCGCCATCGGAGCGGTCGTGGTGAATTGGCGCGCGTAGGTCAGAGATTCGGCCTCGAGGTCGGCGGCGGGCACCACCGTGGTCAGCAGGCCGATCTCGAGCGCCTCCGCGGCGTCGAGGACCGGATTGGTCAACAGAATGTGCATGGCCTTGCGCAGACCGACAAGCTGGGTGAGGGTCACCGAGACGCCCGCGTCCGGCGCCATGCCCACGCGGACCGCACCGGACATGAACTTCGCAGTGTCAGCGGCGATCACGAAGTCCGCGGCGCATACCAGTCCGAAACCGCCGCCACCGGCTGCGAACCCATGGACAGCAGCGATCACGGGCACGTTCAACTGAGTGAGAGCCGATACCGCGATCTGCAACCATGCTGTGGCTTCGCGCAAATAGTCGGGCAGTTGCTCGCCCTTGGATGCGAAGACCTTCACATTCCCGCCGGCACAGAAGTTCTTGCCCGCGCCCGAGAGCAGCACCGCCCGGACTCGCCGATCACCATGCACGGTCAGGATTGCGGAGTGCAATGCCTTCAGGAATGGCACATCCATACCGTTGGAGGTGTCCGGGCTGTTCAACAGCATGCGGGCGATGCCGTCCTCGTCGATGTCGACACGAACCAGATCGGTCATCGGTTGCTCCCTGTGGTGAACGAATCGATCCCGTCCGCCGCGGAACGGCTGGTCAGATGGTCCAGGACCGTCTCGAACTCCAGGCTCAGCCCCTCGGCCAGCGGCAGGCCCAGTCCCTGATTGACGAGCCGTTTGCTCTTGGCCAGGGCCGCGGAGTTCTTCGTGGACAGCTGTTCGGCGAAAACGATGACGCCAGAGTCGAAGTCGGCGGCGGAGTACTTCCGGTAGGCCAAGCCCCAGGCGAGTGCGTCGTCTGCGGTGAGCCGGTCCCCGGTGAGGATGTGCGCCAGTGCACGCTGCCGTCCGACCAGGCGCGGCAGCCGCTGCGTGCTGCCGCCGCCCGGCACCTGCCCGTACCTCGAGTGGATGTCGGCAAGCACGGCGTTCTCGTGCACGAGCACGATGTCGGCGGCCTGCACGAGCTCGAAACCACCGGCGGTGGCATAGCCTTCGACCGCGCAGATCACCGGGATCGGCAGCTCGGCGATGGCGTCGCAGGCGGCTCGGAAGTTGGCGAACAAGGGTGCCATGGCATCTCGGCCTTCTGCACGCAAGCGTTCCAGTTCATGGAAATCGCCTCCCGCGCAGAAGTTTCCACCGCTACCGCGAATCACGACCACCTTCGCTCGCGCTGCGGTTTCGATGAGCGCCAGGTGCAACCGTGCACCCAGCTCGACCGTGATGGCATTCATCCGCTCGGGCCGATTCAGGGTGATGGTGCCGACGTCGCCGATCACCTCGGTCAGTACGCACTCCGACGGCGTCACATCAACCTCCCTCCGCCGACCTCGAGCACCGCACCGGTCATATAGCTGGACAGGTCGGAGGCGAGAAACAGTGCGGCACCGGCCACTTCCCGCGGTTCGCCCGCGCGCTTCATCGGAATGGCCGCCTCGCGTTCGGCGAAGACCTCCGGCGGCATGGCCTCGGTCATGGCGGTGCGGATGAGGCCGGGCTGGATGACATTGACACGAATGTTCTTGTGCGCCAGTTCCTTCGCGCCCGCCTTGGTCATGCCGACGATGCCCGCCTTCGCGGCGCTGTAGTTGGTCTGGCCCGGGTTTCCGGACTTACCCGACAACGAGGACATATTGATGATCGACCCGTGTCCCGCGTCGCGCATGACCGCGGAGGCGGCCCGCAGTCCGAGCCACGTCCCGCGCAGATGCACAGCGATCACGGTGTCGAAGTCGGCCACGGTCATCTTGCGCAGCGACGCGTCCCGGGTGACACCGGCGTTGTTGACGAATACGTCGAGCCCACCGGCCCAGCGCACAGTCTCGTCCACCAGCGTCTGCACCGAACCCTCGTCGGTCACGTTGCAGCCGAGGCCGATCGCGCGTTCACCCAGCGATTCGGCGGCGGCCCGGGCACCGTTTTCGTTCAGATCGGCCAGCACGACCGAGGCGCCGTGCGCGTAGAACAGCTCCGCGATGGCCAGTCCGATACCCCCCGCGGCACCGGTTACCACAGCGGCCTTTCCATCGAGAAGGGCGCCGGTCATGCGATGAACCGCGCGATCGACTCGGCGACACAGGCAGGCTTGGCCGAGCCCTCCACCTCGACGGTGGTGATCATCTTCGCCTGGATACCGCCCGGCACCTCGTCGACGGAGTCGAGAGTGGTGGTGGCCCGCACTCGCGAGTTCACCGGCACCGGCGAAATGAAGCGCACCTTGTCGAAGCCGTAATTGACTGCCATGGAGAGCTTTTCGATCGTGTAGAGCTGGTGGTTGAGCACCGGCAACAGCGACAGGGTCAGCAGTCCGTGCGCGATTGTGCCCTTGAACGGCCCCTCGGCAGCCCGCTCCGGATCGACATGAATCCACTGGTGGTCACCGGTCGCATCGGCGAAGGTGTCGATTCGCTTCTGGTCGACCTCGAGCCATTCGGTGGTTCCCAGGGGTGTCCCAGCAGCGGCCGCGAACTCCTCGATGGTGGCGAAAACTCGCACGTCAGCACTCCTCACTAGACTTTGAATTTAATATAGATTTGAATGATCGATAGGTCAATCCTGCACCACCTCGGCCCCGGCCGTGACCGAACCGGCCGCAGGCGAAGATCGGAGGCACCGACATGGCACAACCGGTCACCGACGAGAGCGCGGAAACGAAGTCCACTCGAACGCGCAAGCGCATACTCGACGCGGCGGCATACATACTCAGCCGCAAGGGCTACGCGGGCGCCCGGCTGTCCGAGGTCGCCGAACGCGCCGAGCTGCAAGCGCCCGCGATCTACTACTACTTCCCCTCGCGCGACGACCTCGTCGAAGAGGTCATGTGGTCGGGCATCGCCGACATGCGCGAACATGTTTCGGCGATCCTGGGCGCGCTGCCGTCGAAGACGCCGGCCATCGAGCGGATCATGGTCGCGGTCGAGGCCCACCTGCGCCACGAACTCGAGATCTCCGACTACACCACCGCCTCCATCCGGAACGCCGCACAGGTACCGGACAGCATCCGCGCCCGACAGCAGGCCGAGGAGACCGCCTACGGCAGGGTCTGGAAGAAGCTGTTCCAAGACGCCGCAGCCGCCGGCGAATTGCCCGGCCAGCTGGATCTGCGCACCGCACGCATGCTGATTCTCGGAGCCCTGAACTGGGCCGCGGAGTGGTGGACACCCGAGGCAGGGCCGCTGGACACCGTGGTCCAGACCGCGCAGATCATCGTCCGCTGCGGACTCGGCGCTGGAAGCGCCCGCTCCGCCCTGGATGTTTAATTGAACGTAAATTAGACTCTGATTTCGGTCATAGACGAAGGAGTTGGACCGCATGGATCTGCAGCTGCGCAACGCCCGTGTTCTCGTCACCGGCGGCGGCTCCAATATCGGGCGTGGCATCGTGCACGGCTTCGCCCGCGAGGGTGCACGCATCGTCATCAGTGACATCGATGCCGAACAAGCGGAGAAGGTCCGGGGCGAAGCACTCGAACTCGGCGCTGCCGCGGTCGAAGTCGCGGCCGGGGACCTCACCGCCGAGGGTGTCGCGCACGATGCGGTGGATCGGGCCGTCCAGGGTTGGAACGGGCTCGATGTGCTCGTGAACAACGCCGGGTGGAGCGTGCCCGGGTTCATCGCCGAGGACACCGATCGCGCCAAGTGGCAGCGCACCGTGGAGGTCAATCTCTACACAGCGATCGCGGCCACCCAGGCCGCCATTCCGGCGATGCAGGGAGCCGGCGGCGGCTCGATCGTGTTCATCTCCAGTGATGCCGCGTTCGGACAGATCCGGCAGGGCGTCTACGGGGCCACGAAGGCGGCGCTGATCGCGTTGGCACGCACCACCGCCCGCGAGCACGGCCGCCACGGCATCCGCTCGAATGTCGTCTGCCCTGGACTGGTCATCCCCGAAGGGCCCGACGCGGTCGGAAAAGACAGCCTCTGGGCCGCGGGTGAGGACTCGGTGTTCAACGAGAAGCAGATCGAGTTCCTCCGCAAGGACATTCCGCTGCGCCGCCTGACAAAGGCCGAGGACATCGCCAATGCCGTGTTGTGGGTGTCTTCCGATGCCGCCGCCCGTCAGGTCACCGGGCAGGTGTTCTCGGTCAGCGGCGGCTACACCATGCCCTGACTCCGGCCACACCCCACGCGATCACACCATCACGAGCGGAACTTACATGGATACAACAGCTTTCGACCTCTCCCCTACCCAAGCCGACATCCAGGCCCGCGCCCGCGCCTTCGGCGAGAAATGGGCGCCGCTGGCCACACAGATCGACCGCGAGGACTGCGCGCCGATCGCCGACATGGTGCGCGACACGGTCGACATGGGATTGGCCGGGATCACGATTCCCGTCGAGTACGGCGGTAAAGGCCTGTCCGCCATCGAGTTCGCACTCGCGATCGAATCCGCGTGCCGCGCGATGAAGTCCTGGATGGCAGGAGACATCCTGTTCGCCACCACCTGCACCGGACCGTCGGTGATCATGATGTCGGACAACGAGACCGCCCACGCGAAGTATCTGCCGCGTATCGCCGCGGGCGAACTGACCGCCTCGATCGCGCTGTCGGAGCCCGCACACGGCTCCGCGGTCACCGACATCGAGACGGCCGCGGTAATCGATGGCGACGAGATCGTCATCAACGGCAGCAAACGATTCATCACCGGCGCACCGGATTACGACCTGTACATCACCTTCGTTCGGTGGAATGACACACCCGGCATGAAGGGCATCGGCGCCGTGATCGTCGAAAAGGGCACGCCCGGCTTCACCCTCGGCAACGGACCGGAGTACATGGGTTCGCGCGGTTCCAAACACGGCGACCTCACCTTCACCGACTGCCGCATCCCCAAAGAGAACCTCCTCATGGGCGAGGGTTCCTTCCCCACCCTCATGCAGGCCTTCAATATGGAACGCCTCTACATCTCCGCGCTGTGCCTGGGCCTCGCCCAAGGCGCGTTCGACGAGGCCGTGGCCTACTCGAACGAGCGAACCCAGTTCGGCCGCCCGGTCAACGAGTTCCAGGCCATCTACCATCTGATCGCCGAGATGTGGACCCAGATCGAGTCGGTCCGCTACCTCACCTACAAGGCCGCAATGACCGCCGAGAAGGGTAAATTCCCGAAGCCCTTGGACGTCTCGGTCGCCAAACTTCACGCCGCGGACGTGGGCCGCGACGTCTGCTGGAAGGCCATGCAGATTCTGGGTGGCAACGGCTTGGTCACCGGTTTCCCACCGGAACGATGCTTCCGCGATGTCATCGTCTCCTCCATCGCCGGCGGCACCATGCAGGTCCTGAAGAACACGATCGCCGCCCAGCTCCTGGGCAAGAAGCTCGACCAGCGCCGGTCATAGCCGACAGCGACCGAGCTCCACAAGATCTCACCGTCCAGGGAGTCACAGCAGCGGCCGTGTCGGACCCGGTCCGGGATGGACGGTATGTAGCACCACCTGGCCCAAAGCGTGGGTCTTGGCCTGGTACAGGCTCGCGTCGGCGGCGTCGAGCAGCGTTTCGGCGTCGGTGGCCATGGCCGGAGTGACCACTGCCCCGATACTGGCCGACACCGCCAGCCGGTGGCCACCGACCTCGACGGGCTCCGACAGTGCGGATAGCAGTCTGTCCGCGACCGCCGCGACGCGCCGGCCGCCGGCCGGAGGCGGAACCAGCACCACGAACTCGTCGCCACCGAGTCGCGCCACCGTGCAACGCTCGTCGCCGACACCGTCCCAGAGCCGGGCCGCGACGGCGACCAGCACCTGATCACCCACGCCATGGCCGTACCGGTCGTTCACGTACTTGAACCGGTCCAGATCGATGAAGCACAGCCCGGCCTGATCGTCGGGCACCGAGCTGTCGATCATGGCATCGATGCGCTCGAGCAGGTGCCGTCGGTTCGACAGCCCGGTCAGCGGATCGTGGCGGGCCTGGCGATGCAGTTCCTCCTGCAGCCGGTGCCGCTCAGTCACGTCCTCACCGACGGTGAGCAGATAGTCCCGGTCGCCCGGAGCCCCCTGGATATAGGTGACCTTGAACGCGGCCCAGCCCATGCTCCCGTCGGCGCGAAAGAATCGGTGCTCCAACTCGAGCGCGCCCCCGCGCGCCGGGACCAGTTTCTCGAAGACCGCCGCGAGGATGTCGTCGCGATCGTCCGGGTGACTGTGGTCGAAGACCGAGATGTCGTGCACGATCTCCGACGGAATTCCAATCAGGTCGGTGAACCTTTTGTTCGCGACCAGCAGAGTGCCGTCGACCTCGCCGATGGCCGCGGCCACCGAGACGTGTTCGAACATGATCCGGTAGACATCGGGGCTCAAGGGCTCGCGCGCCGGACCGCCCGCGTCCGGCGCCGCGGCGTGCCTGATATCGAGCGACCGCGCTCGATGTCCCGAGCCCAGCGCCGCCAGCACCGCGGCGAGCCGTTGTCCCGCTTCACTCTCGGCGCCGTGATCCACCACCGTGTACAGCACCCGCGCGGAGATCAGCGGCACATCCGGATCCGTGAGACCGAGATCCGCCAGCGCCGCACCCACCCGAGCCCCCACCCCCGGTTCGAACTCCTCCGCAGCCACCCCGGTGATCACTTCCGCGGCATACTGTCCCAGCAGCTCTCGGTCGGCCGACCACCCGCGGTCGGTCAACGCCCGCCACCACAGCCCTGCCACCTGCCCGGCATCGTTCATCAGCGCCCTTTGATCGTTGCCCCGCCTCCGCGCACACCACGGGCCCGTCAGGCGGTAATCCTTCAGCAAATCTACCGATCACAGCACCCACGCGGAGTACCTGAACGACGCCACGTTGGAATCGCCGCAGATCGGCGCTGGTGGCACAGACCGCACAATAGACTCCGACGCAGACGCTGGCCCCTGAGTGCTAGACGGGGTTCGTCCGATCATCAAGGGATTCGTCTCCGGCATAGCTAGTTTCCAGGCGGCCGGGCGAACTACACGGTCTGCCGGGATAGTTCGTCCGGCACCTCTACGCCGAGGAGCGTCAGCAGCGCGGCGATCTTCTCGTCGAGGAGTCGGCCGACCGCGGTGATGTTCTCGTCGCCGAAGGTGTCGAAGCGGGTCGACGGCTGGTCGAAGCTGACGAACGTCCGATCGTTGTCGGTGTAGATGGCGACGCGGATCGGTGCGTAGAGCATCACGCCCGGATCGTGGCGGAACATGCGTTCCGCGATCAGGTTGTTGCCCACCATGAAGGTGACCAACTGTGCGGTGCTCCCCCGCAGCGCCATCATGGCAGTCGGGTCGAAGGTCCAGAAGTTGGCGAAGGAGTTCGGTGTTCGCGCTTCGGTGTACTTCTTCACCCGTTCCAGATCACCGGTTGCGATCAATTGGCTCAGCTCGTCGAGTTCGATGTCGGGGACCAGCTGCTCGAAACGCGTACGCAGCTCCTCGAACGTGGCGTCGACTGCGATGGTGATCCGGTTCACCTCGTGCCGAACACGTTGGACGCGAGCGCTTTTGTCGATGGGGGTGGTGCTCATTGTGCTTCCTTTTCTGCCGTGGAGTAGTCAGGCCGGGACGGCCGCGACGGGCACGGTGGCCCGCAGCTTGGCCAGCGAGATGACGTGGAAGACGAACAGGATGGGGACTCCGGTCGTCGGGATGAGCACCAACGGCAGCATCGACAGTGGCTGTGTCGATGGCGTCAGGTGCAGCAGCTGGGTACGCCCCGGTCCGCCCAGGAATCCGACGGCGAAGGCGTACAGGAAGTCGATCAATCCGAATACGTTGAGCCAGAGGATACTTCGGGTTCGACCTGCAGCATGTGGACTGCGGATCAACCATGACGCCGCCAGACCTATTGCTATGTCACCGATTCCGGCCGGGAACGCGAATGCAGGCGGCAACTCACCTAACGCCATTGCGGTCAAGAAGACGATGCCGATGAAGCGCGCTTCGTGCGGCCGGACCAACGTTGCGGCAATACCTGGATGAGAAAGCATCCGCTGGATCAGCGGTAGTCGGGAACTCGCCAGCAGGACGACGATCGGCGCGAGGATCGCCACGCCCAGCCACGGTTTGACCGTGTCCTCGTGCAGCCGTAGGACGTTGTTGGCCGCCAGCACGACGACCGTGGCCGTCCAAGCCATCCAGCTGGCATAGAAGACGATCGAAATTCGTTGCGCCACAACCCTGTCGATGCCGACCTCGATGGCCGACGACCGCAAGGTGCGGGCGGTGACAAGAACTATCGCGACCAGCCCGATGATCTCGAGCGCCCAGAGATAGATAGGGGCAGAGGACATTACATGCTCCGCTCGGTGTTTCAAGAGTGCCGTTCAGTCGAACCAGCAGGATGTAACCACTGGTTACATCCGAGTGTGCGAGAAAATGTGACCGTTGTCAACATCCTGCATCCGTGAAATCCTTACCCCATGGGTCAGGCCACCACCAGTCGCGATCGTGCGAAGCCGTACCACCACGGCGCCCTGCGCGCGACCTTGATCGAGGCCGGTATCGCCCTGGCCCGCGAGGGCGGCCCAGACCGAGTGATCCTCCGCGAAGCCGCGCGAGCCGCCGACGTGACACACTCAGCCGCCTACCGCCACTTCACCGACCGAGAAGCACTCCTCGCCGAGGTAGCACATCACGCTCGCCAGGCCCTCGCCGCCGAGATGCGCCACCAAGTAGCCCGCACCAACGATCCCCGCCTCCGCCTCCGCGCAGTCGGCACCGCCTACGTCCACTTCGCCCTCGCCGAACCAGGCCTGTTCCGCACAGCCTTCATCGCCTATCCCCCGGCACCCGAGCTTCCCCCAGCAGCCCTCCCCACCGAAGAATGCGGCCCCTTCGAAATCCTCGGCCAGGTCCTCGACGAAGCCCAAACCGCAGGCCTGCTCAACCCAATCCGCCGCCCCGGCGCCGAAATAGCCGCATGGTCAGCAGTACACGGCCTCGCCGGCCTACTCCTCGACGGCCCACTCCCCGCCACACCCGAGCACATCGAAGACTCACTCGAGCGAGTACTGGACGCAATCGAGCGCGGCCTCTTGACCCTGTAAGTCACGCCCGGTGAACGAAGCCTCCCGTCCACACAAAAGAATCAGACCATGGGCGACGGAAGCCAGGTTTGATACAGAGAGCATGGCCCGAATCACCGGGCGGCAACGCGCCTGCGACCGCGTCGATCCGGCTCTGAACATCGGCGTCGCGAGTCTCAACTGTTCACGATGGACGGCCGCTTGACGGATTTAAGCGATAGTGATTAATTCGTGGGTGTGTGCCGGATCGGCACGCACCGACGAAAAGAGATGCACCATGGGCAAATTCAGCCGGGCCGAGCTGGAAGAAGCGCTGCACCACTACAGCCGGGTCGTCGACCGCTGTTCCGAGACCGGGGACTGGGGGCCGTTCGCGGATCTGTTCGTCGAGGATGTCGAGTACATCGAGCACGCCTACGGCACCTTCCATCATCGGGAGGATGTGCGTGCGTGGATCATCGAGGTCATGAAGCCGTTCCCGCACATGCGCTTTCCGCACGAGTGGGTCGCCTATGACGAGGACAATGACGCCATTGTGGTCGGTATCAAGAACCTTCTCGACCATCCCACCGAGGAGGGTGTCGAGTTCTGGTTCCCCAATACGACCCGCCTGGTCTACGCGGGTGACGGCCTGTTCGCCAGCGAAGAGGACATCTACAACCCGGCGCGCGACGCCGCCCGCGTCATCGGTGAATGGATCCGAGCCGGGGGCGTGATGTTGTCCGCTCCGCAGGTCGAGATGAAGTACATCGTCAAACCCTCCATGTAGTCGCCCACCGCATCGACCTGCACCGGTTAGCGGTGGTATCTCACCGCGGCGACATGGTGACCATGCGGCTCGCGGGGCACGGCTGGGGCGAAAGTCTTCGAGCGCGTGCGACGTTCGCACCAGCACACACCGGCGACGGCGAGATAGGGTACCGCGTAGACGATCACGATCGCGGCATCGAGAATGATTGAGGGGCATCGGTTCTCGCGATTCCGAGCTGATCTACACCGGCCGGGGACCGGTGGGGCTTGCTGCCACGTCCACCATGACCGGTGGGCTGGCGGCGGCGTGTTGACAGTGGCCGTGGCCATGGGCACGCCCCTGAAGAAGCGACTCACCGCGGCAGGGGTCGAGCTGAGCGTGACGGAGATGTGAGATCGATGGCGGGCCATGGGGCGGCGGGGGCCGCGAGCCTGTTCCATCCGGTCCGCATTCACCCGTACGACAGCTCGACGTGAGGGCCGATTCAGACCCATATGACACCGTGGGCACTCATGACGGTGGAGACGATCGCGTTGAGAACGTTGTGGGGTAAGGCAATTGCTATCGCTTCGGTTGCACTCGCCACGGTGGCATTGCTGTTGTCAGGCGGGCACACGGAGCGAGTGGCCCAGCACTCGACGGTGGCCGGCGTCGAGGTACACCTGGTGGACTCCACGATTCCCCAGCGAGCCTGGACAACATTGAGTCTGATCGACCAAGGCACCTGGCCCCCGACCGACTGTCCCGGAACCAAGGGCGGTACCACATGGCAGAACAGAGGCGGCCAGTTGCCCGATGGTGTCGACTATCTGGAGTGGGATGTCAACTGCAAACAACCAGGCCGATCCCGCGATGCGGAGCGGATCGTGACCGGCAACGACGGTTCGGCGTGGTACACAGGCGATCACTACGCCAGTTTCACGAGAATGCGCTGATCGCACTGCGCCACGTGGAGTAGCGGCTCGAAGATGTGGCAGGTTCGAGGGTATGACCGCGGCAGAGGCGGGATTCCGCTCGATCGAGCGACCGTCGGCGCTGGGCTGCCGCAGCTTCCGCGCGGCCGGAACACGCGGGCACACGCGCACTGCGGCGCTGATCGCCCGGACGCCAGTACGTTTGCGGAGTGCCCCAGGACGAATCCGACTCCGGAGAGCGGGAGCGGAGCCCCGACGACGCTGCCGCGGAGGTCAGGCCGGACCGGCTGGTCGCGTCGGTGATCCCGGCCTGGTTGCCGCGGGCCTATCTGCTGGCGGCGGCCACGGTGGCCGGGATCGTCATCACCTTCTGGGGGCTGATGCGCCTGCGCGGTCTGCTGACGGTGCTGGTGGTGTCGTTGTTCCTGGCCTTCGCCATCGAACCCGCGGTGAACTGGCTGGCCGCGCGCCGCTGGAAACGCGGTGCGGCGACGCTGGCGGTGTTCGTGGTGGTGACCGTGGTGCTGGTCGGATTCGTCTGGACCATGGGCGAATTGGTGGTCGGTCAGGTGACGACACTGATCGAGAACCTGCCGCGGGATATGCACAGTGCGGTCACCTGGATCAACAGCACGTTCCACACCGACCTCTCGGTCACCGATATCACCGATCGCACCTCGGACATCAGCTCGAAACTGCGGTCCTGGGCGCTGGACCTGGCCGACGACGTCTGGGGCATCGGCACCACGGCACTCGGCGTGCTGTTCCAGGGCCTGGGCGTGCTGCTGTTCACCTACTATTTCGCCGCGGACGGACCGCGCTTCCGCAATGCGGTGTGCTCGCTCCTGCCGCCGCAGCGGCAGCGACATGTGTTGCGCGCCTGGGATATCGCGGTCGAGAAGACGGGCGGCTACATCTACTCGCGGGCGCTGCTCGCGTTCTGCTCGGCGCTGGCGCACTATGCGGCGATGCGGGTGCTGGGCATTCCGTCGGCGTTCGCACTCGCGCTGTGGGTGGGCGTGGTGTCCCAGTTCATTCCGACCGTGGGCACCTACCTCGCGGGTGCACTGCCGGTGCTGGTGGCGCTGGCCCACAATCCACGGTCGGCGCTGTGGATTCTCGGATTCATCGTCGTCTACCAGCAATTCGAGAACTACGTCCTACAGCCGCGCATCACCGCGACCACCCTCGACATGCATCCCGCGGTCGCCTTCGGCGCGGTTCTCGCCGGCGCGGCGCTGTTCGGAGCGACGGGCGCACTGCTCGCCATCCCGGTGACAGCCACCGCGCAAGCCTTCCTGGCCGCGTACGTCCGTCGCTACGACGTGGAGATCCCACCGGCACCCGAACCCGCACGCCGAACTCGTTCCCGACACCGAGCCCCGAACGCCGAATAGCCCACCTGCCGCTTACGACTCCGGGTGGACCACCATGACCGGACAGTTCGCGCGCTGCACGAGCGCATTGCTGGTGGAGCCGAGCAGCATGCCGGCGAACCCGCCCCGGCCGCGGCTGCCGACAACCAGCAGCTGGGCCCCCTCGGACCAGGTCAGCAGGTGCTCGACCGGATCGGCGAGGTGGATGTCACGGGTGATCTCGACGTCGGGGTACTTCTCCTGCCACCCGGCAAGCCGTTCGACCAGCAGCGCCCGCTCCGCCTCGGTCGCTTGCGCGGCCTCGATGGAGGTGTCGATGAATCCCGAGTACCGGGCCAGGTACAGGTCGCTCCACGCGTGCACAGCCACGAGCCGCGCGTTGCGCACGGACGCCTCGTAGAACGCGGCGCCGACCGCCGCGTCGCTGACCGGGCTGCCGTCGACGCCGACCACGACCGGCGCCGTGCGGCGGTCCACCCATTCGGGGTCGTCGTCGCGCACCACGACCACCGATCCGGCCGCCTGGCTCGCCACCGAGATCAGGATGGAACCGATCCGGTTCAGGCCCCGGCGTTCGGCCGGACCGCCGACCACCGTCATATGGGCGGTGGCAGAGAGGTCGATCAACATCCTCGCCGGATGCTGCGGGGACACCTCGGTGCGCACCATCACGGCCGGCGCGGCCTTTTCGGCGACCTCCCGGGCCTGTGCCACCAGATCGGCGCCGAAAGCCTGAATCGATTGCTCGACTTCGGAATTCACACTCGAAAAGGTGCTCATCACCCCCACGATCACATTCACGTTCGTGCCGTGCGCGATCAACAGTTCGCGGCCGTGCGCCGCCGCGGTCTCCGCCGCCCAGCGCACGGCCGACAGCGCGGCCGGAGAATCATCGACGCCGACCACGATCGGTGCGGTGGATATCGAGTGCGGATCGCGCGACTTCGGGGAACTCATGACTTGCCCACCTCCTGGGATGCCGTGAACCGAGCAGAACCAGTGGGTCTCGCGAACCTGAACATAGCACCGCCCACCACCCCGACCTGGAATCGCCACTACAAGTGGCAGGCAGCGGGGTGTGGGTCAGCGGCCCGGGACGGTTACCGGGTTGAAGCAGCTGGAGGGGAGGTCCTGGATGGAGCAGAGGGCCGGTGGGCGGGTGGGGAGGTAGTTGGCGGGGACGCCACCGGAGGTGGCGATGTCGCGGTAGGCGGGGACGGCGGCGGTGGGGTGGCGGGTCAGGGTGGGGTCGGTGGTGACGTCGACGGTGTAGAGGCCGAAACGTGGTGAGTAGCTGCCCCATTCGTAGTTGTCGGTGATGCTCCAGTAGTTGTAGCCGATGACGTTGATGCCGTCGGCCTTGGCGCGCTGGACCCAGTAGACGGTGTCGCGCAGGTCGTCCTCGCGGGTCATGCCGTCGGTGGTGGGTGAGCCGTTGTCGGAGGGCATGCCGTTCTCGACGATGTAGAGGGGGCGGCCCGGGAACTTCTGCGCGTATCGGCGCAGGACGTAGTAGATGCCGTCGGGTTCGAGGACGAGGCTCGAGGGCTGGTTGGTCAGCAGGGCCGCCAGATTCGGCGGATTGGTCAGGGATCCGCCGTAGTAGTAATCGATTCCGATGTAGTCGAGCTTGTCCGCGATCCGGTCGACGAACGACGCGTCGGCTTGTGCCGTGCCGATGGCCGAGAAGGCGATATTGCTCGTGACCATCGCGCCGGGCTGCCGGAGGTGGATGTGGTCGTAGATCGCGCGGTGCGCGGCGACCATCCGATCGATCATGGGTGCGACGTCGAGCGCGCCGAGATCGCCGATCTGCTGCTCTTTTCCGACATAGGCGAGCGGCTCGTTGAAGGTGACCCACAGCGGATCGAAGTGCGCGTAGCGGTCCACGACCGCGCGGGCGTTGGTGAGCCAGTCATCGACCATGCCCGGGTTGCGCCAGCCGCCGCGATCGACCTCCCAGCCCGGGAACACCCAGTGGTCCAGCGTGATCATCGGCCGGATTCCGGCCGCGCGAATCCGCGCGATCATGCTGTCGTAGAAGGAGAAATCCCATTCGCCCGGATTCGGTTGCACCCGGGCCCATTCCACGCTGATCCGGTAGACGCCGACACCGAGGTCGGCCGCGTGCTGGATATCCTCATCGTAGCGATGAAAGAAGTCGACCGAATTGCGGTAGTCCTCGGCGCGTCCGGATCCCGCGTAACGGCTCCAATTGCTGTCCGGCGCGAAGCCTTCACTCTGAAACCCGGAACTGGACACTCCCCAGAGGAAATTGCCGCCCACCGGCGGTAGCCCCGGATCGGCGGCAACCCTGCCGGGCGTGGCGACCATGCACCAGGCGGTGAGAACGATACCTGCCAGTGTGAACAGTGCACGTTGTCCCATCGCATCGAGATTACCTCCCGGAGAACCGGTCTCGGGGCACTCTGACCAGATCGAACCCCGTTCTCGGTCCCGCATCCGGAAAGTCACACAGCCCTCGGACCGCTCACGACGAGAGCTCGACTCAATGCGCAATCAGCCAGCCGACTCGGTCATACGCGAGGACCTGGTACAACACCAAGACAACCGCCGACACGAGCGCCGCCATCGACAGCCCCGCACCCCACAGCGCGACCGCCCCGCCACCCAGCACGAGCACTTCGATCACCAGCCGCACAACGCCGGGCACGGCAACCGTCGCTTCCCCGTTCCGGCTCGGATCCCCCGGCACGGCAAACGTCCCCCACACCGCCGCCACCACGATCGGCAGTACCAACACCAGCACAAACCGCCACGGCGCATCGAACCCTCGCCACCCCAGAATTCCGAACGACACCACAGCGGTCAGCTCGAGCAGAAATCGCACACCGAGCATGAACGGGTTCAACGACATCCGACAATCCTCATCATTCACATCCCCATCTCGCCCGAGGACACCCACCGACCCTACGAGCAGCCACCGCCCCGCCCGGTGGTCAATTCGCGCCGAAAAGGTGACCGAACGTGACAATGAGCTCGCGGCCAGCCGTCCTCCCGGCAGAATCTGTTGTAGCGGACAGGATTTGGTCGTCTTTGCCCGGTTGTTCGGCACGCTGAGCGGTGCGGTGCCGCCCGTGATGACCGCGGTGTCGCGGCGCCGAGCCTGCCGGTCCCTGCGTGGCTCAACGAATGGACTGCGCGGGAGCATCTGGCCGAGGTTCGGGAACGAGCCCGGCCGCTTCCCACCCGATAGCTCTGGCAGTGCCGGTACCGATTCGAATGGCGTTGTTGCAAATGAAATTTCATTTGCATTTCTCATCCGCAAGCGGCCAGGACCTGGTGTGCCTAGTGCGCGACAAAATGTGCCAGAAAGCGGTTCCGGGGCGAAAAGCTCGTTCTTTGCCGCAACACTCGAGGGGCACGGTCCGGGGTGAGCGCACCCCGGACCGTTGTCCACTTCGCTGGTCATCCGTTGGGACGGGACGGGTGTCGGCGCACGAACGCTGGTGATGGAGGCGAACTCACGGTATGACGGAATCCGATGAAGAGCAGCAGATGAGCGACCTTGCCGCGCGGCTGTCCAATCGATTTCCTGATTTGGCGGCTCGGGTCGTCGGGGAGGTGGTTCGGGGTATTCATCGGGATTTCGAGGGGCACCGGGTTCGGGAGTTCATTCCGCTGCTGGTGGAGCGGATCGCCGAGCGGCAGTTGAGCCGTCGGGTGTGCTACAGCTCGGCCGTGCGGGTCGACGGGTAGCAGGGTTGTCCAGCGGTGGTGCCGGCTCCGGTAGGGGGGAGCCGGCACCACCGCTCGGACCGATCAGTCGTTTGGCACCAGTCGCCACAATGAGGTGACCTCACCCCGCCGGGCCTCGTACAGAGGATCGCTGCTGTCCGACGCTCGCGGATGTCGCGGAGGTGTGTCGTACCGGGCCGCCACGCGCAGCCCGGAGGCGGCGATACGGGCACGGAACTCGTCCCGGCTGCGCAATTCGAGGCGTTCGGCGAGGTCGGAGAGGATCAGCCAGCCCTCACCGTGCGGGGCGAGGTGGTGGTGCAATCCGTCCAGGAAGCGATGCAGCACAGTCGATCCGGGGTCGTAGATGCCGAGCTCCAGCGCTGAGGTCGGGTGCGCCGGCAGCCAGGGCGGGTTGCAGACGATCAGGTCCGCACGACCCTCGGGCCACAGATCGGAATGCCCGACCCGAACCAGGGCGGTGAGGCCGAGGCGGTCCAGGTTCGCCTCGGCACAGGCCACCGCGCGAGGATTGATATCGGTGGCGGTCACCCGCGCACCGCGCCGGGCCAGGACCGCGGCGAGCACCCCGGTCCCCGTGCCGAGATCGAATACCGAGGGCCGCTGCGCATTCGCCGGAAACGGCGCGCCGGCGACGAGATCGACGTACTCGCCGCGAACCGGGGAGAACACGCCGTAGTCAGGATGGATGCGCGCCCCCAGCGCGGGAATCTCGACGCCGTTCCGATGCCACTGATAGGCGCTGAGCACCCCGAGCAGCTCGGTCAGCGACACGCACATCCGCTGGATAGCGGGGCAATTCGGGCGGACCGCCGCGTATGCGTGTTCGCACGCCGACCGAACATCGGGCGCACGCCGTAGCTCGAGAGAGTAACCGGGTTCGAGCACGATCAGCAGCCTGCCGAGTATCTCGGCGCGCTCGGCCTGCGCGGCACGCTGCTGCTGGAACACCGCTGCCGGACTGCTTTCGCGCCCACCCGGCCGCGCGGCTCGCCGCAGACGACGGTCGAGGGCTAGCAGCAACTGGCGAGCATTGTGAAAATCCCCGCGCCACACCAGGCCCGTGCCCGCCCGCGCGAGCCGGTGGGCGGTCTGCGCGGTCATGCGGTCGTCGGCGACGACGATGCGTTCCGGGGCCGGAGCCCCGTTCTCGGAATGCCAGTGGGCGGTGTGGACCGATCGATTCTCGGTCCAGCTGAGGGTGGACATGACGAACTCCTGCGGAAACGAAGGTGCCTGGGACCGGCGACGCTTCGAGGCAGGAGTCCGGAGAGCGACTTTCCGTCAGAACGAGGGCGATTCGGACCGTTCCCGCATCGAAGCGCAGGAGCGGTTGTCGCCCAGCACCATTCCCATGCCCACGGTCGGTCCCTCCGTCAGATGTCCGTCGCCATGATCGCACACGCCCGGATCGGACGTGTCTCAGCGCCTTCTCAGCGACTGCCGGGCAGACTTCCCGGTGTCCGGTAACCGACTGTTCGAAAGGGATCCGCATGCCCGCGGCGCAACCGCATACGAACTACAAGCTCCCCCAGGTCACCGCCCTGTTCTGGGTGCTGAAGATCGCGGCGACCACGCTCGGCGAGACCGGTGGGGATCTGCTGGCCCAGACCCTGAACCTCGGATATGCGGCGGCGTCGATGCTGTTTCTGGGTATCTTCGCCGTCAGCCTGGTCTCCCAGCTGCGGGCCCGCCGGTTCCATCCCGCGCTGTACTGGACCGTGATCGCCGCGACCAGCACGGCCGGCACCACCATCTCCGATTTCCTCAATCGCGGCCCGGGCTCGGGCACCTCCACCGACGGCGGCCTGGGCTACGGCGCGGGCGCGGCCGTCCTGATCACTGGACTGGCCGTCGTTTTCGTCATCTGGAAGCTCAGCGGCCAGACCTACGACGTCACCGGAATCACCAGCACGCGTGGCGAACTGCTGTACTGGGCGGCCATTCTGCTGTCCAACACACTGGGTACCTCCCTGGGCGACTACCTCTCCGACAGCTCCGGGCTCGGCTACGGCGGGGGCGCGCTGCTCATCGCCGCGGTCATGGCCGCCCTGCTTGCCGCCCATTACCTGACCCGGATCTCGGGGGTCCTGCTGTTCTGGCTTGCGTTCATCCTCACCCGGCCGCTCGGTGCGACGGTGGGCGATCTGCTGTCCAAATCGCACGACAAGGGCGGGCTCGGTTTCGGCACCTGGGGCACCACCGCCGTCCTGCTGATCATTCTCGTTGCGGGAATCACCTACAGCTACAAGAGAATACGCACCGTCACCGGGCTCCAACCGGATCGAGTGGGCGTCGCCGCCGTCGATGCGGAGCGCACCGCCGGTGGTCTCCGACGCGAAGGGTGAGACGCGGTAGCCCGGCACTGCCGTCGCCGCCGAGTCTATGGTCGCGGCAGGAGCCGACGGCGTACGAGCCGCGCGTCGGCGCGGCGACATCGGAGGGCGAATGGATACCGGGAGCGACGCGAGCGGACGGCACAAGGATGCCAATGCCACCCGTTCGGCCCTGCTGACCGCGGCGCGGGAGGTGTTCGCCGAGAAGGGTTTCGAGGGCACGACCGTGCGCGAGATCGCGGCCCGGGCCGGAGCGAATCAGGCGCTGCTGTTCCGATACTTCGGAAACAAGGACGAGCTGTTCCGGGCGGTCGTCGCGGATCGCGGCCATCGGGTGCTGTCGGAAGGCCCCGCGGACGAGCTGCTCGGCCGGCTGCTGGCCGGGATGCTGAATACCGCAGCGGATCAACAGCTTTGGCTGCAGGCCGCGCTGCGATCGAGCGGACATGCCAGCGGCGTGTCGGTGATCCGGCGAGAGCTGGACGAACGATACGTGCGGGCGCTGTCCGAACTCGGCGACGGCCCGGACGCCGAACTGCGGGCCGATCTGGTGGTGGCCTGGCTGCTGGGCATCGGTCTGCTGCGATCGGTCTATCACTGGGAGCCGCTGGCGAGCGCCGACCCGGCCATTGTCGCCGATCACGTCCTGCGTTCGGCACGTGTCCTGCTGGACCGGGTGAGTACGAATTTCCCTCCGTCATAACGGAAATCGAGCGTTGACGGTTGGGTGGAGCACTCCTACGATCGACCGGTGTAAGCATTTGCTTACACCAGAAGGAGTTTCGCGTGACCACACCTACCGAAGTCCGCCACTATCCGTTCGGCGATCCGGTCCGGCTCGATCCGCATCCGACGGCGTTGAAACTGCTCCGCGAGGAACCGATTTCCCGTGTCCGGCTGCCCTACGGCGGCGAGGCCTGGCTCGTCACCCGGTACGCGGACGTGCGCTCGGTGCTCAGCGATCCCCGGTTCGGCCGCGCCGCCACGGTCGGCCGCGAGGATGTGCCGCGGGTGCGCGAGACACCGGCCATGCCGAACATTCCGACCAGCATGGACCCGCCGGAGCTGACCCGGCTCCGCAAGCTGACCATGACCGCGTTCACCACCCGTCGCGTGCAGGAGCTGCGCCCGCGCACCGAGGAGATCGTCGAGGACATGCTGACGGCCATGGCCGCGGCCGGCTCACCCGCCGATCTGGTGGAGGCGCTGGCGCTCCCGGTGCCGGTCACCGTCATCTGTGAAATGCTCGGCGTGCCACCGCAGGACCAGCATCGTTTCCGCGACTTCTCCGACGCGATCATGTCCACGACCGCCGTCCCCGACGAGGAACGGGTGGCCGCGTTGGCCGCCGTCGCCGAATACCTGACCGAGCAGATCGCCGAGCGCCGCGCCCACCCCGCCGATGATCTGCTCGGCGCACTCGTGGCGGCCCGCGACAACGATGACCGGCTCAGCGAGGACGAACTGATCACGCTCGGCCTCACCCTGCTGGTCGCCGGTCACGAGACCACGGCCAATCAGATCGCCAATTTCGTCTATGTCCTGCTCACCGCGGGCGAATGGGACCGGCTGCGTGCGGATCCCGATCTCGTCCCGGCCGCCATCGAGGAGCTGCTCCGCTACATCCAGCTCGGCAATGGCGGCGCGTTCCCGCGCATCGCCGTCGAGGATGTCGAACTGTCGGGCACGCTCATTCGCGCGGGCGAGGCCGTCTTCGTGGATCTGGCGATCGCGAACCGCGACGAGACGGTCTTCCCGGATCCGGACACCATGGACCTGACCCGACATCACAACTCGCACTTGGCCTTCGGCCACGGCTTCCATCATTGCGTGGGCGCGCAACTGGCCCGCCTCGAACTGCACGTGACGCTGACCGCCCTGCTGCGCCGCTTCCCGAACCTGCGCCTGGCGGTGCCGGCCGACGAAGTGGAATGGAAGTCGGGCATGCTGCTGCGCGGCCCGAAAGCGCTGCCGGTCGTCTGGTAGTGCCCGGCCGTGGGCGGCCCTGTCGGTGAGCCGCCCACGGCGAAACCTACGCGTTCGCCGGAAGATCCGTCCCGGCACCACGTTTGCGCACCGCGACCAGGTCGTGGCGCGCCGG